>PFFZ01000016.1 GCA_002781805.1 Nitrosopumilales archaeon CG15_BIG_FIL_POST_REV_8_21_14_020_37_12 | reverse complement strand
CTCGTAACAAATATTGTTGCAGGATTGCACCTCTCAAATGAATCAACAAAGCACTCAAAGTCTGGCTGATCCAGAGAATTGTTGCATTTTCTTGGATTCTGGTGTGTAAGCGATATTGGTGGATACTCTGCATTGTTGCATCCCTCAAAGAATAGAGAATACTCATCAACTCTGACATCATCACACATGGAACGTATACCGTTGTATGGAGTGTGCGCACTCAGTGAATTTTCAGGATATACTGCAAGACGGCAGTCATTCCAGCTCTCAACTACTGCAACAACTGAAACGGTTCCGCCGGAATTTTCTGGGAACCTCTGGGCAAGATATGCAGATTCACAGGAATCAAACGAGTCTACAATACATTTGGCCTGCTCTTTTGCATCAGAAATGTCATTGCATATTTTCTCCACTACAAAAAAGTCATGGCCCTTTTGTGTCGGCTCAAAGTTGTCACTTTGCTCAAATTCTACTGCAACAATGTAATGTCCCGCTTTGCTTAGCGTGACGTGTCCAAATGTTGTTCCAGTTTCTCTCTGGGCATCAAATACAAAATTCTTCATTGGCAAATTTGCCGCACATGATGAGCTGGAAAAGATTCCAGTAGTGTCACCATCAGAGTCAGGAAATATTACCTTTTTTGAGCCGCATTCATACCCATATCCTGAAATGATATAGGAAAAATCATACTTCTCTCCTAGCAAATAGACGTCCTTCATTCCAGTTATCTCAATGTCATAGTGTTCTTTTTGGAAATGAGAATCAAACCATTTATCCATACTGGATTTGTCTCGCGGATCATGTGATGACCACCATATTGTACCAATCATCGGCAATATCACAAACAAGACTGCTACAACAGAGATTGCAATAAGGGGAATTATTACCAAAAATCTAGTTTTCAATTCCCCTCAACCTTGCATCCTGACTCATTTGGAAGGCAATACACTTGGAATTTGAACAGTGCTGTCTTTGCAGAAATGTTGTCAGTCACATCAACGTATGCAAGAAGCGTTTCAATGTCGTCAAAACTTTTTGGAATCTCCCATGAAAACACAACTCTTCCAGAGCTGTCTGTCTTTGCATTAAACTCACGTATGACATCCTTGCCATAATCCTCTATCGTTATCCTTACAAGTGCATCATGTACTGGGTTTCCGTTTCGTGTGACGTCTATTGTAATATCATGGGTCGTTCCTCGCCTGACCTGCTTTTGTCCGGTAACATCTACCTCTAGTCCTGCATTAGTCGGTTGTGATTCAGATGTCATCTCTGGTTCAGGTGCTGGCTCTGGCTTGTATTCAAGACAAACAAAATTCTGCAAGACTTGGGGAGAAAAAACAGATCCATTGGAAACTTCAATTCTATAATATCCTGGGTGCGGACATGTAAATTCTTCAAAGTCTTTACCCATTGAATAGGAATGGAAAGTACCAGACATGTCATCAGGCTCTAAACAATAGTTTGCCAAGCTGTCCTCATAGACAGGCTTGTTTTGCACATCAATTATGCGCAGTTTGAGTTTCCAGCAATCAGAATAATTTCCCCACTCTAATAGATCAAATTCAACTTTATCTTCTACGCTGATAAAAGGCTGAACAATAGGAATTGAATACTCCAAGTATTGTTTGTCTGGATGATGTTTTTGGGAATACTCTGTTACGATTTCTCTTATTCTGTCATTGCTTAGAGGATACACGTCATCACCGTAAATAACATTGCCAGTAATTCTGTATGACAGTTCGTTTTGTCCTGTTAGTTCCAATTCTTTGATTGGATCCGGACCTGCAGGAAGCAGTAATCGGAGTTTGGCCCACCCCCTAGTCAAAAGAGTGCCTTCTGAATCTGGAAATACACACGCAGGTTTGTAATCAGTTTTGTAAGTTAGAACATGAGCATCATCGCAAATAACATGGCCCAATTTTATCCCAAGAGACATTTGTTTTAATGGAGAGGGAATGAGTTCTTCAGGGGTTGTCGGATAATCCAAAGTTCCAATGGAATCATCACATGTCACATGAGGATTACTTGGATCATAAACACACGTTGCATATGCAGGGTTTTGCAAAATTACAAAGGCACCAATAGCAAGTAAAAAAATCACAAAATACTTCATACTGTATGAATTTGGAATCCAATCATTGAAAAGTGCTTCTGTTGTTTTCTAGCATCATGGTGAATTATCAGGCATGTCTGGAAATGATGATTGGAATATTTGTTAAACCTGACACCCTATCTAATATTTTTTGTCAGGTTTGGTGCGTAGAAAATGAAAGATGGATTTCAGAACAATAAAAAAGAATAGACACATCAAAACAGTATGCCACTAACAGTTCTGCCTCTGCTCTCAGAGAGAAAAACTGAGCAATTCGATGTATTTGAGTCATTATTAGATACATTAGATAAAAATAACGAAAAATTAGAAGATGGAGACATCATAGTCATTTCAACAAAATATGTCTCAAATTCTCAGGGAAGGATAGTTGATCTTGACAAGATTAAACCATCAAAACAGGGAATAAAAATATCAAAAAAATTTAAACTAAAATACGAAATTGCAGAAATCATCTTAAGAGAGTCGGATAAAATTTTTGGTGGAATTTCCGGATTTGTAATTACATCAGCGGACAATATTATGGCCCCAAACGCAGGAATTGACAAATCTAATGCCAAAAAAGGCAAAGTAATTCTATATCCAAAAGATCCATATCTGATTGCAGAGCAAATTCGCAGAAAGATTTTCTTGAAGTTTCTAATTCATGTCGGGGTAATTTTAGTAGATAGCAGGCTAATGCCAGTACGTGTTGGAACATCAGGGGTTACAGTTGCATGCGCAGGAATTGAGCCGGTGTTAGACATGAGAGCGCAAAAAGATCTGGATGGAAATCCACTCAAGGTAACATTTCAAGCAGTTGCAGACAACATTGCAACTATCGCAAATCACAAAATGGGCGAGGGAGCAGAATCAAAACCAATTGCCATCATCAGAGACTCGGATGCAAGACTCACAGACAGAATAATCAACCCAAATGAAATGGCAGTATCCCCAGATCAGTGTGTGTATGTAAGGGGTCTATCATGCAAATCCAACAAGCAGTAAGAATTCTTGTTCTCCTTTAAATATAGGTATTTTCGATGTCACAATAATGGAATACTTTACAACATACCCAAAAAATATTTCATTTTTAGACGGAATTAAACACAAAATTGACGCAGACAGTAAGGAAGGGATAGAGCAGCTACACATTGTTGTAAAGAAGAGTTTTGATGAATTGATGAAGATTTTTACAACCGAAGGATTCACCAAGGTAAAATTTGAACATAAACAACCGAATCAGATAGGAAGCGGTTTGAATCTCAAATTAAAGAAACCATGGGAGATGCACATCAGAATGGTCGATTTAAAAAAAGGATTGATTGGAATTCATGCCGAGGTTGAAGTTTCAAGAGATTACCTCCAACATCTTTTCTCACAGAGAACTCCCGTAGTGTACGAAGTAGAAGAAATCCTAAAAAAATATCAAGTCGAGTATAGAATTTGGCACGATAAAATCAAAAAAGACGTTCACACAATAATTGACAATTACAAAGTAAAACTTGCAACACCGAGCATCCCAGTGTTTGCATGGAAGCCGATGTTATTTGTAATTGCAACCATTGCAGCATTTTATGGTTGGAAATACTTTAACACAATCTAAAAGTAAAAAAAATCTAGATTCCCAAAGCTTCTTCTTTGGTCAGTTCTAAATAGACTTTGTCGCCCACTGACAATCCCATTTCCTTGTATTCGTGCATCTCCAGTTTAAGCTGAGTCACTCCACTTTGCATACCCATGCCCATACCAGAAAACATTTTGTTGAGATCTTTCATCATGTCATTCATGTTTGTAAATCCCATTACCTTTGGACCACCAAACGGAGATGGAGGAGAGCCGGTTCCCTCTTTAAGATCTTTTACTGAAGATAGGGAAACTACAACATATGGTGCGCCATCAGGGGCTGCATCAATACTTCGTACAACATATTCTTTCTTCATAAGTAAATTAGGTAGGAATACATCATAATTTTAATTTTGAGGTCAAATTACACGTATATCAAGCCTTGAATCTTTATTTAGAAATTTGGCTAGTTGAAATTTGTGCATGAAAATCTCAAAACACACTTGAAATACTATGGAATTTCACCATGGGAAATCGAAGTGATTTACGGATTTCTTAATTCAAGATTCACAATTTTGCAAGAAGAGATTCAGCCAGACAGTGAAGAGTTTGTCAGCTTTTTAGAAATAGAAATCCCACTTGCATTTAATGACGAATTTTTCAAATGGTTTGAGTACAAGAGATGGGAAAACATCAAAGATGTTTTCAAAGAGATGAAAAGACGTCGAGGTTCAGGAAATGCAATTAAAATCCAGATGAATTTTCTGGGAAATCCAAAGATTGTATTTATCTTGGATGTGGGGGACAAGCAATTGTATGATAATGCAATTGAAAAGATTGATTTTGTATTGGAGCTTTTGCCATACCATCTTGATCCAGAAAAACTTCCATCAGATGTAATCGAGATAAGTTACAGATTTGATATAGAATCCGTAAGATGGCGTCTAAATTCGGCCAAAGCAAATGACAAAAAATATTCTTTCAAAGGCGATTCTTGGAAGGAGCTTACTTGAGATCCTTTTGAAGGGGTTCCAACAGACTGTGAAGTTCCTTGTATTTTGATTCAAGAAATTCCAGTGCATCATCCAGTTTTTTTGATTTTCCGTACTTGTAGCGAATTAATTCACGATGGTGCCAGAATGTTTTTCCATCCTCACCTGAAACAGTAGTAAAATAATCTGTTCCTTTTAGAGTATCAGGGAGTTTGATATCATGGGGGAAAAGCAACTCTACAATGAACCACTCATCACCATCTGGATAATCAGAACCGGTTTCAATATCAAAAAACACATGAAGCAAGTCAGATTGCATGAGACCATCATCAACTATAGCAGGATGTTTTACTGAGGATTTTTTAAAATCCAGATTTACCAATTGCGGTTCAAAGAAACCCTTGATGATAGACTTTCGAAATATCTTGTTAGCCTCGTTTATGTTCAATAGCAAGATGATCTAGAAATAAGCTAGTCTATAACTTATCTGGTTTTAATAGGCTAAACTTGAAGCGAGTCTAGCAGTTTTGAAATATCTGTTGTAGGTAATCCGTTTTGAGAAATATTTTGGACTGACGGGGGATTTTCCAGATAGTTTGGAATCTTATCAATCATTCTTTCACTATAGGGTGAAACTATTTCATTTTGATAAAATATTCCAGTAGGAATGCTGTTACCCCATTCTAATGATTTAATCAATGCTTGTGCCATCTTTTCGTTTACTTCAGCTTCTTCTGCCACATGAACCACAGGATCAAATCCTGTATCTTCCAGTTTATAGATCCTAGAATGCCTCTCCATTGATTCTTTTGCCAAGTCGACTCCAGCATACCAATCTCTTGTGTTAATGTCATTGTAGGTTGGACAAGGCTGCAACACATCAAGAAATGACAGTCCTTTGTGGTTTACTGCTTTGACAATCAGATCTTTGAGATGCCTAACATCATATGAATATCCGCGGGCAACAAAAGTGAATCCACTTGTAACTGCCAATCCGATAGGGTTAACATTGTAATTTGTGTTTGGAGTGGGAAGTGATTTTGTTTTTTCACCTAGTTTTAGTGTGGGAGACGCTTGTCCTTTTGTCAGGCCATACACCCCATTATCAAATACAATGTAAGTCATGTCGATATTTCTTCTCCCTGCTGCAACAAAATGTCCTGCACCAATACCCAATCCATCACCATCTCCCCCAACTGCAACTACAGTAAGATTTGGATTAGATAGTTTTGCCCCTTGTGCAAAAGTCAAAACTCTACCGTGCAGGGTGTGAATACCATAAGTGTTAATGTAATGAGATGTTTTTCCAGAGCAACCAATTCCTGAAAAAATTACAGCCTTGTCGCGTTGAATCCCCATTTCAGCCAGAGCCATTTGCAGTGCATTAACAATTCCAAAATCACCACATCCAGGACACCAGTCGTTGTGAACATCTGTCTTGTAATCTGCAAGTTTAAGCGCCATGACTTAGAATCTCCCTCTTGTTTGCTTTGTTTTGTACTATTTTTTTTAACGAATCATAAATTTCTGTGCTAGTCATTCCTCTTCCAGTATACTTTAGGATGTAGTAATCAATATCACCTAAAACATTTTGATTGTACAATTTACCTAGTTGAGCAGAATGATTTGCCTCAATATCTATGATTGTTTTCGCATCCTTTAGTAACGACTTTACATAATCAGCTGGAAATGGATGCAACAATTTGATTTGGATAAAACCTATATTGATTCCTTCTTTTTTTAGCAATTCTATTGCATCAATTATTGGACCCTTTGTAGAGCCCCAGGATATCACAGTGTAATCATGTACCCCAAATGAGACAACCTGTTCATCCTGAGATATCTGCTTTAGAACCAAATCAAGCCTAGACATTCTTTTGTCCATCATTTTTATTCTGACTTGTGGATCCTCTGTAATATGACCATACTCATCAGACTCATCGCCAGTATTCCAGAATATACCATTATCCAAACCCAGTCTTGAGCGAGGCGATATTCCGCTGTCGGTAAACGCAAATCGTTTGTATTCACCATCAGTTTTCTCAAGTAATTGGCCTCTATCAATTGTGATCTTTTGAGGATCAAATCTCTTACATGTAACAACAGAGCTTGAAAGAAACTTGTCCATCATGTGAATCACTGGAATTTGAAATATATCAGAATAGTTGAAACATCTGCCAGTGTCGTAAAAACTCTCTTCAATATCACCTGACGCATAGACAATTTTGGGAAAATCCCCATGCCCTGCATGTACAGCAAAAAGCAGATCATCCTGTCCGTGTCTTGTTGGCAATCCAGTTGAAGGCCCACTTCTTTGATACAAAGTAATCACTATAGGAACTTCATTGATTCCTGCCCATCCTAACGCCTCAGCCATTAACGCAAAACCTGGGCCAGATGTAG
>PFFZ01000092.1:6691-7092 GCA_002781805.1 Nitrosopumilales archaeon CG15_BIG_FIL_POST_REV_8_21_14_020_37_12 | reverse complement strand
TCCAATAAGATACAACAAATCACTAACATGTCCGTCATAGTAAGAGTCATCAATTGCAGTAAACAAAAATAGCGTATCTGTTACTGTATGGATTAAAAATCCTACAAATATGAGTGTCCAGAAATAGGTATGCTCTCCCTTTGCGAAAAACATAATTCCCAGCAATACAAAAAATAACATGGCACTGCTTAGGATTGGATAGACCAATGCAACTGATATGCTAAGTATTGGTTCATCTTGATAATAATCCCCAAGTACATACAGTGCGGGAAGTAAAAATACAAATGAAATTATTGTAGAGAATAACAATAAATTTTTTGTAATTTTTTGTTTTATCTGCCGTACGTATAAAACCAAAAACATTATGAAAAAAACATATCCTGCTATGTAGAAAACATCTG
>PFFZ01000092.1:4126-6476 GCA_002781805.1 Nitrosopumilales archaeon CG15_BIG_FIL_POST_REV_8_21_14_020_37_12 | reverse complement strand
TCTGCATTCAAAATAAACTGAGTCGCATAAAGCAGTGATATGCCTATCACTGATGCCAGAAGAACCTTTAGCACAATTGATGTGCATGCGCCTTTCATGGTTGGCATGTGATTTCCATCAAATTCTAGTTTATATCTGAGTTGCTTGACATGCGATCACAAAAATATCTAGATTTTGTCTTCTGTTGGGACAATAAATTCTGAAATCGACATGTTTGTGGTATTGTTGCAATTGGGTTTTGACTTAGACCATTAGTTTCTCTATGGCTTGTGCAACCTCTACTATGGCTTTTCGGATTTCTTTTTGCTTTTCAAAATCTTCCTCATCTATCATCTGTTGTCCAAGCATGTCCATTTTTTCTTCCAGATCCGATATTGATATCTGAGTGTCTTTTTTTATGTCTGTGTATGTATGTGATACTTGTATGAGTTCTACAGGTACACTCTGGATCATTGAATCTACAATGTTTGTGGTTTCTTGACTTAGATATGGATTGGATTCTGAATCGATTATGGCGTTTCTTATATTTTCATACTCTGAACAGCCATAGCATATTGCCATGTTTTCGTCATCATATCTTGGCAGCTTTCCGTTCTCATCAAAATATGTTTGCGTATCCTTGTGTGCAAATCCGTGCTTTAGGTTTAGATCAATAATTGTACGTATCATCTCAATTCGTGGCATTGAAGCATACTTGATGTATTCACGCTGAGCCTCTTGAAATGAGCCCCCATTTTCTAGAACTTGCTGTTTGGCTGCCCTAGCTAGCAGTACCTTGCTTTCCATGATCTCAAACTGATCCCAATAGATTCCATGGTGCGTTGAATTGAAATTTGAAACAAAACTTGCAAATGCGTTTCTTGGTGTATAATTTTCATATTCTTTGTTCATTCTTTCTAATTCTATCTGCAGTCTTTCTTCTGCTGCCTTTCTTTGCTCTTTGACTAACTTTTGTTGTTCTGTCATCTCTGTATTCTGTTCCATCATCTGAGCAAGTATTTTCTTTGATTCTTCAATCTTGTCTAAGATTCTTTTTGCATCTGGGTTGTTGTGAATGTCATCTCCATCAAACTTTGTAAATTCCGTATTTTCTTGGGCAAACACTTCTGGACTGGAAATAAAAATTCCTGTACCTAGCACTAACAAAATAACTGTTGCTTGTCTTGTGCCCACCATTTCCATGTTTTGGGCTATATCAGTAAGATATTTAATCATTAGGGTACTAATTATTATAATACTAATGGAACATGCAGAAACCAAGGTACAAAAATTAGACATTGATGACAGTATTGGCATAATCATTCGTACTGCCTCAAAGTCTTTGGAAAAGGCATTGGGTGAGAACCTGAAAAAGGAACTGTCTCTGAGTGGAAGCAAATGGAAAGTTTTAGCTGCCCTGTCAATCGAAGATGGGATTAGCCAGACAAATCTTGCAGATCTTATATTTGTTGAAGGGCCTACATTGGTTTCAATTCTGGACAAGCTAGAGGAGATGGAATTGGTGCAGAGAAAACCTGATCCAAACGATAGACGAAATAATCTCATTTATACTACAAAAAAATCCCAGAACATGATGAATACCATTGTTGACTGTGTTCTTAAATTGCGCAAGACTGTCACGCAGGATATCTCTCCAAAGGATCTTGAAACAACAAAAAACGTGCTAAGAAAGATGACTCTTGCTGCTGACCGTTATTATGTACAGACTAAAAACTCTTGATCCTCTACTTTTCCATTAACATTTTACACTGAGTTTGAATTTGTTTTGTAATGCTATTGTCGCTTTGTTGTTTTGTGGATTAATTTTGTTCCCATTTTTAGTGTTTTTAGTTTCTTAATCATGCTTAAACTAATTTTTAAAATTTTGAATATGGAAAACACAGGAATCAAGGCAAGCATGACGATGTCCATCCAATATTTTTTTACAAATTGTTTTGGCTCATTTATTTTTCTGTATTTTAAAATCAAATCCGCTACAAGTAAAACAACTATTGGATAGATCAAAACGTCAAAGAATTGCTTCCATTCCACAGATATGTGGATTATTGGTTGATGTAATCCAAACACATCGTATTCAAATGCCAACACTCCAACAAAAAACACAACAACGAATACAAGTATTGTCAAGTCTAAAATTTTATAGTTCATTAGACTCTCACAAGACAGACTACCATAATTTGGATTATGGGTTTGGTTTTAAGTATCATTTGTTTCATTTTGATGTTGGTAATAACGCTGAAAAAAATTCCAGTCATGTTTGTGGTTTGTAGCATGTTTTCTTGCATGGCATATTCTTGTTGTTGATCATATGTATCAGTCATCTTTTTAGCTTACTAGTAATATCAAAAAT
>PFFZ01000092.1:2460-3967 GCA_002781805.1 Nitrosopumilales archaeon CG15_BIG_FIL_POST_REV_8_21_14_020_37_12 | reverse complement strand
CTTGTTGCTAGCGGTTTATTGGGCTAGCGACAAATTTCTTTTTTATGAGTTCTAAATTAGAAAATACATGAGGAAATTTACCAAAATAGAACCATCATATTTTTCTAAAGATGGATGTAGGCTTGTATGGATCGGAGAAGACGAAGATGATACAGATACCGTAATTTTAAACAAAGATGAATTGTCTAGGCTGGTTGAAATTCTCAAAAATAATAATGTTGGAAAAGTAGAACTTGAGGACAATTTCAGTGAGATTCTGATTAATTCAGATGTCGTACAATTTAGATTAAAAGAACGAGAACATCTTGAGGCAAAAACAAGTGAATTTAGAGAAAATATTTTAGAGTATGCCAAAATTCCTCATGAACCACTGCACGTTCAAATTTTTCCTAAAGAATTTTACCCTTCAGTATGGATTCAAAAAGAAGACACAAAAACCATCAAAGAGCCAAAGAAGCAAATTACTCTACTCCAGGCAATTTTGTCTGGAAGCCCCAAAAAAACAGAAGAGACGTCAAGCTCCGATTTATTTAGGATATTTTCTACAAGACGTTCTACAAGAAAGTTTGCCAAAACCAAGATCGAGGATTGGAAGATAGAAAAAATTCTGGCTGCTGCAGACACTGCTCCCACAGCTGGAAATTTTCAGGGGTTGGAGGTGTTTTACGTAAAAAGTAAAAAGGTAAAAGAAGCCCTTGTGGAGGCAGCAAATCGGCAACCATTTGTCAACGCGCCTCTGGTTTTGGTTTTTTGCATGAATCCAAATCGAGTAAAAATGAATTTCTCACCAGAGATGCTATCGAAATTCTCATTACAGGATGCGACAATAGCTGCAGCCTATTCTCAGCTTGCGGCTCATGCAGTTGGACTGAGTTCTATATGGATAGGAATGATTGATGAAGAAAAGGTAAAAAAAATTCTCAGAACCGATCTTACACCTTCTTCAATTCTTTGCATGGGGTATCCTGACGCAAAGAAGCCTCCAAAATCAAGAAGAAAATTAAAGGATTTAATTCATGTTTTAGAGGAATAACTCTTGTTCCTTTTTATAGTTCTGCTTTCTGTGTGACGTTCTCTTGAACTTTGGTTTTCAAAGACGTATTTTTACAAAATATACAATAAGGTCTTAGGCCATACCCTATTATGGTAACCTTTGACGAGTTGAGAGTCTGCAAGTCTTGTGGCAATGTGTTTTCTAAAAAGGCAGGAGTTACAATCATCGCAGAGTGTCCGCAATGCAAGGGAATTAGTTTTGATCGTATAACTGCAGAATCTGTATCTGATGAAGAGAAAGTATATCTGGATGAATTGGACTAGGCATCCGTGTTGCAAACTAAAACAATATCGAACAATTTGTTGCACAATAATTTCAGTACTATGATCGCACAAAAATAAAAAGTTAAATGATATTTCTCTCCGCCGATTTTTGATTGGAACAAAAAACCCAACATATGATTGAAAATCTCACCTCGTTTGGTATTGATGTTAAAGACATATTGGAATTTTC
>PFFZ01000092.1:1741-2171 GCA_002781805.1 Nitrosopumilales archaeon CG15_BIG_FIL_POST_REV_8_21_14_020_37_12 | reverse complement strand
TGGCGCCAACTGACTCAAAATAGGCACCAGAAAAATCATACCCTTGACTACTCAAATGATACGCCACAGGAATTGGTGCAGTTGGGAATAACACAAGTAGGATCAAGGCTATCCAAATTTCTTTTCTGTCGTGTACTGTAATACTCTTCCATTCTGATTTTTTAAAATATTTTCTAAATTGATACATCTGCTCCAGTCTGAATATTTTGATTCCTCCTGATGTAGAAAATCCACATCCTCCGATTATCATTAGTATGAACAATAAAGTCAAGGGGGCACTGCCGATGCTGGCCAGGTCTATAATCTGTATGCCTGCTGTTGTACTTGCTGCAATTACTGTGAATGCCGCATCTATATCTGAAATGTCTGTAATCACAATAAAAAGTAGTATGGCTGATGACAATATTGCAAAATAAATCCCAACTTCTTT
>PFFZ01000092.1:0-1729 GCA_002781805.1 Nitrosopumilales archaeon CG15_BIG_FIL_POST_REV_8_21_14_020_37_12 | reverse complement strand
TGACATGAATTTTTTCCTAACAAATGCATAGTGAAGACCAAATGGTAATGCTCCTAAAATCATTCCACCCATCAATACAAAATATTCTGGTAGTGTTAATGTCTCCAAGATTGTAGAATCTGGCATAAATCCACCCGTGGATAAAACACTCATTGCAAGAGAGAAATCATCAAGTATGTTTCGCTCACCCAAGTAGAACATTAGCATTGCAATGATTACTACATAAACTGAAAATACTATTGTAATTGTTGCAAACAGCTCACGCAGTTTTGGAATTTTTCCTGAAATGAATCCTCTCATTGCCATGAGTTTGTTTTCAGGATAAAATGCAGTCATTATTAGGTAAATGAAACTCATTCCTCCCACAAACTGACTAAAGCTTCTGAAAAATGTGAAACTGTCTGGAAGATCCTCTGGCGTTGAAAATAATGTCATTCCTGCAGTAGTAAAACTAGACGCACTTGAAAAAAAGCTGTTTGCAAACAGATCTGTAAAATTATCATTGTCATATGGGGCTACATACAGATATGGGATAGTTCCAAACAGAACTAAAATAACAAAACTGGATAAAATCATGATGGCCGAGCCTCGTAAATTCAGTTGATGCTTGTCTCCGTAGGCATTTAGAAAAAATCCTGTAATCAAAAGTAAAGTGGCCATCAAAAATATCCCTGTTGCAACTATTGTTTCATTGAGAAGTGTTGCAACTAATGATGGGATAAGCATCAATATGCCTGCAAACTGGGTTACAGTTCCAAGATTCCACAATATTGCTCTGATTGAGTAGTTTGTTTGTGATTTGGAGCTTATTTTCTGACGAATGAGATTTGTAATTGTATGCTGGTAGATTATGCCAATTATGTTCCCGTTATCTTCTGTGACTGCGATTTTTCGCAGTTTGTTGTCTCTCATTATTTTTAGTGCTTTTAGTAATGTGTCATTGTGTTTTATGGATATCAGGGGAAATGTCATAATGTCTTCTAATTTGGTATTTTTTGGGTTTGCGTGTGCCTCTCCTATCTTTTTTAGTACATCCTGATCTGTTACAATTCCTACTGGCGTGTTTGTGTCGTCTACAACAATAATCTCATCTTTGTTATTTTTTTGCATTGCACTACATGCAACAGTCATAGATGTTGACTCCAAAAGCTTCAAAAAGTTTGTACTTGTATAGCTGGAAACTTTTTTGTCAAGAATATCATTCATAACATTCTTGCTCTGCTCTGACATGTCTTCGTGGATTTCTTTTGGATATTAAACTATTTTTAAGAATTTCTAGTATTGCACTATCATATTATGTGACACATCATGCTGTGATGTTATTTGTGAATTTATTCCAAAATGGACATCTGGATGTGGACTTTTTAACACTAGTTTTAACTATTATACATTGATATTCAAAAACAATGGTATTTTACATTCAAAATTATTTTGCTGTTATTATAATAATTTCTGCAGTGTTGTCTGTTGCTGTGTTTGATATATCGTATGCTGCAGTTTTTCCTGTTTTTGATTTTGAGTTTGGTCAGTTCGGAACTGGCAATGGGGATTTTAAAACTCCTGAAGATGTTGTGTTTTATGCAAATAATATCTACGTGGCAGACACCAGCAACAACCGAATACAAAAGTTTGATTCTGCAGGCAACTACATTCTGCAGTTTGGTTCAAGGGGAAGCAATGATGGGCAGTTCAGATCTCCAAGCGGAATTGCCATAGATAGCAGCAACAA
>PFFZ01000037.1 GCA_002781805.1 Nitrosopumilales archaeon CG15_BIG_FIL_POST_REV_8_21_14_020_37_12 | reverse complement strand
ATTCTAAGCATAAAAGAAAAGATCTACTTTGAGTGAATCTTGTCATGAATTTGAGCCAAAATTAATTCAGCCTTGTCCTTATTCTCATAAGTGTCTGCAGTTTCATCCATGATGGTGTCTATCTCATAACTTTTGTCAACTAGAATGTTGGCAACATGATCATCCAGAGTTCCATTTCCAATTAGATAATATGCAAACACGGTATTCTTTTGTCCAATTCTGTGCAAACGATCTTCAGCTTGTCTGTGAATTGCAGGGCTCCAATCCAGTTCAGCAAATATCACATATTTTGCACGGGTAAGATTGATTCCTACGTTGCCAGCACGAAGACCGGCAATCATAAGCTTGGATTCGCCTTTTTGGAATTTGTCTATCTGATCCTGGCGCACATTGTCAGACTGTCCCCCAATGATGGATACCGGTGAGAATTCAGAGAGGCTCTCATGAAGCAATTTGTGAATGACTTTGTGGTGACAAAATACCACTACACTTTCTTCAATTTCCATAATGTTCTTGACAAAGTTAATCACGTGAGGCAGTTTTGCTATTCCAGCAATCTGTCGTTCGCTTTGAATGGCTCTTTGGTATGATGCAGATTTATCAAATGCGGTTTCAGCGTCTTTTTGTTCTTCTTCTAATTTCTTCCATATTTTTTCCAATTCTTCGAAATAATACTCAGTATCCGAATCAATCACTTCCTTGTAACGGACCTTGTCTTTGAGTTCTTTGAGTACGTCGGACTTTTTGCGTCTTAGCATGACGTGCTTTTGTAATTCGTTTCTAAGAGAAGCCCTCTTGTTTTCAAGTACTATTGCCTTTCCTTTTTCATTGACATAGCAGAAATATTCACAGAACTCTTTGAAGCTTCCTAGCAAACCAGGTTTTAAAATGTCAACAATGGGCCAGATTTCAGAGCCACGGTTGTAAATTGGAGTTCCAGACAAGCCAATACGATAAGATACCGAGGGCAACGCGGCTAGCTTTTTTACTGCCTTGTATTTTTGAGTGGTTTTTGATCTTAGGTTATGTACTTCATCGCACACAATGGTTCGAATATTTAGCTTGGACAGATCTTTCATGCGCTTGTAGAGCAGCTCATAGTTGATTATGTAAAAATCAGTTGCAGGAAGTTCTTGGGACTTTCCAGTTCTGATAATTGTAGATGTTGCAGACTCGTTATCAATTAATCTGCCATTTCTGCTTTTTTTCTTGACAAACTTGGAAATTTCTCTTTCCCAGTTGTTCAGAGTGACTAAAGGGGCAACCACAAGGACTGGAAACGTTTGTTTTTCTGTTGTTACATAGGACAATGTTTGGACAGTGTTGTGTGTAATCATACCATTAACCACATAGTTATGAGTTTCAGGTACAGAGAGATCATACACGTGTCCAGAATACCTTTTTGTCTCAATTGTTTTGATTGGACACCAGTTGATGGATTCGAGAGATAGTTGTTGTAGGTTACAGGCAAGAGAATGATTGTTTGTCTTTTCTAGTTTGTCTATTACAAAATATGCAAGGTTTTTGCTCATGCCTTGAGTATATGTGTACGGAGTGGAAAGATGCAATGAAAGTCCATTATCTGCATCAAGATCATGTTTAGATTCATGCAATGTTGTAGACGGAACTGCAACTCTATCATCTACGCTAAGACTGTTTGCCACAGTCCATCCATCAGGAGTAAGAAATCTGTGACGTTTGGTGCATTCTAAAACAGAGCCGTCATCAAGTGTGATTTTTACAATGTCTTCATCGATTCGCTGCCTGAAGATTTTGCTTACCGTTTTAGGAATAATTTTTTTCCCATCAAATGTTTGCACAATGATGGGTTTTGAGAGTTTTGCCCAGCATTCATCTTCATGTTGTTCCAGTAGGATAGAATCATTCCACAGATCCTCAATTGGAATTTGGCCATCAACAACTTCGATCAATGATGAACCCAACACACACTTCCCAAGGCCCATCTCATCTGCAAGTAACGCGTTTCCAGATGATTTTAAAAGAAAATCCAACCCTTCTTTTTGGAAATTAAGTAATTTCCCTCTAAATTGATCTCCAGGCTTTACCTTCTTGAGATGATGTTTTACAGGAGGCAGTGTAGGCTTTGGAGTAAATGTCTTGATGATTTTTCTTTGCCAAGCTGATTTTGACAGAATTTCAAGAGGGTATCTGTCCATGATTAGCTTGATTTGCTTTACGCTCTCTTCGCTGTCAGGTATTATGACTTCGTTAATATTTTCACCATACCACGCCTCAGGAACCAATCTTGAAACCATGCTGACTGCCCGTTCGCCAGTTACTTTCCAGCTCCATATTTTAGAATATTTGTCAAGAACATACTCTAAGGTTCCAAAGTTTTCCATAGATGTTGCCATAAATTGTCGATAGAAAGTTTTTTTGCCTTATGAATCTTCATGTTTTGCTCGATCATGCAAGAAATTGCCGAAAATTAATAATAGTTAAAATAGAACGATGGCATTACCTATAGACCCATTTCTGTAAGTAGGGATAGGATGCACCTAGTGGGCTTTGCCTACAGGATGAGGTTCGGTGTTCTCATCATGGCAATCACAGCTGCACAGATGAGTAGAATGGTTGTTTAAACAGTCAATACACTCGTAGTGTTTTCTTGTTTCACAAGCGCCACAAATCATCCTAAAAGTAGTACAAACTAGAAAGATTTGAATTTTGTCTATTTTTTAGCAACTAATACTCAACTTCGCTTCTTTGAAGTAGTTTTCCAGTCAGATCAACATACCCTTGAGGATCAAGCTCCTTTGCAAAATTCTTGTCAATGTTGATCAGATAGATAGAATGAAGATGTGCGTTTAAAATATCGTCATATTCTATTGGCGGATTTTTGTAGTATCGATCACACAGCATTTGCACCTTTCTTATTTCAGGTTCTTGTCGTGCATTTGGCGGCAAGAGAAAGAGTTTTGGTATTGGAACCAATCCAATAACGGGAGTAGCCAATGAGAATTTTGAGCAGAATTTGCTATATCGTGCAATTTTACTCATGATTCTAGCGGCATAGTAGTCAATTGTATCCATGGCATGATCAGGCGGAGTGAACCCAGTTTCAATCTCAATTATGGTATTGCCATCCCCTTTTTTTGCAAAAATGTCACAAACCAGAATGTCTGAGACCTGTTTTTCAACTTCAACGGCATAACCGCGTGCAATGAGATTTGATGCGCATATCAATTCCAAGACAGAATGGTTGATTTTTACCAAGTTTTTTTTATACATGTCAATTAGTTGTTGTCGGACGTAGTTTAGTTTAGGCAAGTCGGCAGATGAGAGGTTTTCAGATAGCCTGTCTGTGACCTCATAAACGTCATGACGGAATTTTTCTAAATCCATGTGTACAAATAGAGAGCAGCTCAGTGGTTTAAGAACCCGAATGAGTGTTAGAACTTGACAAATCTATTGGAAAAGGTTCTGTTAAAAAACAGAATCAATCCGATTGAGCCAAACAAAACCAGCATCATTACAGGGCCAAACTCGGGAACCACGTGAGTGCCAACAATCTGATAACTGCGGCTTTTAGTTGGATCATAGTTGATTTTGATTTGTCTTGAATCCGCATCGCTTGACAATCTTTCAAACTCAACAATTTTTCCACCAGACATTACAACAAAATCAGAATCATTTCCTGATGAAGACTTTGAATCTAAAAGATATCTTGGGATGTCAAGCGTTATCGAGTCAGCGTTTGGGCTGCGAATTTTCAGTGCCAGAGTTTTGTCAGATATGCTCAAGGTTCCATCGGCATTAAGAGCGGTTCCTTTTTCGGATTTGAATGGCAAACAGTATGACTCTCCATTATCTGCAATAATTGGAATGTCTTGGCTAGTGCATTTATTGGCGACACCAACATCATAAGTCACCAGAGTGATTTTTGTCTTGAATTGTCTAGTGTCAGCACCGCTTTGAGCTTTTATGACATATTCTCCATCCTGTTTCCAAAGAGGACTGCCAGTATTCAACGTGAATGAGAAATGGCCATTTTTGCCAGTGGAAATTTGCTCAACTGTAATTACATTGCCGATGGGATTAGTCACGACAATCAAGACGGGAGAAACTGTATTTTCGGGTCGCAGATGGCCATTAATTGTGACAATGGAATTACGTTCATAGACGTAAGAATCAGACCAGATAATCAATGGAAACAAGTCTTGATAAAGTTCAATGTTATGTGGAAGTATTTGGATGCAATTAAAACACGAGTCAGTTTGAGCAAATGACGAAGTCAAGCCAAAAACAGACACAAATAAAATGGCAGATATTCCAACCAGTCCAAAAGCAGCCATCCTCATTGCATATCATTCGAGGGATATTATTTAGGGATTTGTAAGAAATCATCCAGCCAAGATGGCAAAAACTACTCTAAAATTATTGAATGAAAGCAAACTTTTCTTCATCTCGGGTCTTAATTGCAAATATCAAAAGTGGGATTCGTGTTCATAAAGTCAGCAATCATAGGAATCATCACAATTTTGGCCATAATTCCAATAATTCCAGCATCAAATGCAGAGTTGTGGGACTTGATAATACTCGTAGACATTGAAAATGGGACAATCCATCCAGGACAGGCACCAACAGTCACAGGAATGGTCGTAAACCATGCGTCAAGCCCGGTAGGATTTGTACAGATACACATTAGGTCGGGCCAGGAATCAGTTTTTACCAATACGGATGAGAATGGCCATTTCAAGGCTACTCTAAGTGACGCCAACAGAGTTCCCGGCACGTATATTGTCAATATCGTAGGAAAGACATCTGATGGAAAAACGGGCATTGCAACAACCCAGTTCCAAGTCAAAGGAGATTTGACAAGAACCAGCATTTTGGAAGAAAAACTATCCACTGCAGAAGCAAGAAAGTATCTAGAGTCAGACGCAAGTGACTTTTCAAAAGATCCAATAGGAACAATGTTGTTTAATCATTACCAAAAACTGCATCAGGAGTTTCTCAAAGAAGTAGAAGCCAGTAAGAAGTTGAAAAACGAGCAGGTTTTCATAGAACAGCAAAAAGCAATTGCCAAGGAATTAAGAGACAAGGCAATAGAGGAATTTGATCCAAAAATTGGCATATTTTCAGGGTACAAATACGACGACTATATCAAAAACCTGAATCCAGAAATAAGAGACACAATTGTCAACCAACTAAACTTTACAAAGAATTTGTTTGCAGAGGCCCACCTGGCTAGAGAGCAAATTCTTGCAAATGGAGGAAGTGAAGAGGAGGCAAGACAAGCATTCATAGAAAAAATCACAATCACAAAGGAATCACTGGACAATTTTGAAAAAGACACGCCAGAAACAATAGAAAACAGCACAAGTGCAGAACAGAATGAAACCCCGCTGGAGGAAACACAGGAATCAGAAGATCAAAATGAGACATCGCAGATAGGCACAGATGAAAGCGACATCAAGATAAGCGTGGACGGGAAAAAGATTTTTGTAAACATTAACGGAACAAACATAGAATTCTTTGTCAATTCTACTGGAATTTATCAAGTTGATTAAAAATACAGTAATGAATGTTCCAATCGCACATGTTTCTTGTTAAAATCCCCAACATGTCGAGAATGGCACACTTGGCAGAAGCAAGAATGCAAAATGATCATACTACACATCTATGTTTTCTGTTCATTTTGAAATATCCGAACAGCCTCCAAATGAGAGCAATTAGCTTTTAGCCCCTTGCCGTGATGAAATTTATAAAAATTCTTGAAGCCAGGACACTCACAGGAGTCAGAGGTTACAAAATATGACTTTTCAGGATCTGACGAGGATTTTATCTGATAAAGATCATCTTCAATTTGTACAACACCGCCGCTCTCCACTAGTTTTTTTGCCTTTCTTATGGTACTTGCGCTCATCTCAATATACAGAGTCATTTTTTATTTTTTAATTTTTTCATGACATTTGACCAATCACTGTTTTCATTTTGGCCTTGAGCCAATGCATTCTCATAAAACAGCTCAAATGTCCAAGTCAGGATTTCACCCCATATTGCTTTGAGAGATTCATCATCCGTCCACAGAACACTTGTCTTTACTGCATTCATGGCAAAAATATTTTTAGCATTCTTTGAAGGATTCTTGTTCCATTTCTCAATCACACGATCACAAAAATCAAGAATTTGCTCTTTTGTGAGAGCCAGTTTATCAGGGTTGAACTGAGATTGTTTTTTACCCATGTTTGGTCATACCAAGGCAAGTAAATTAGAATTTAAAAATTCAGATACATGTGAAATGTTTTAAAATTTTTCAGGATTTTTAATCAGTCAACAGAGTCAGATCCAACATCAAGAGGACAAAGGCATAGCAACAACACAAGACATGCAGGGATTCTTGTGTGTACAAATAGCTTGAGATTAGAATTATTATAAACTGCCCCGCCTAGTCCAAATATTGGGATTAAAGAGGTACGTTGCCACCAGAGTGGCCACAATGTTTGGAGTTTTGATGGTAACTTTGCTCCTTACAATAATTCTAGTGGGTTCCAACATGGATACAATCCTAAAGCAAGGGGTTAGTTTTCAGGTTCGTTCAGAAATAACAGAAAACCAAGACATTGCCAAGAGTTTCTCAAATGTTGAAGAGTTTGAAGCGTTTGTTGATGATCAAATTAAGCAGAGGATGAAACTGCTAGGCCTAGAAGAACCATGGTATTCGCCTCAAAGAATCGGGTTTACAATGTACAAGATATTGATTTTGGACTTTGGTCATGCGACATTTCTTACTAGCGATTCAGGATCGTCAGATGTACGTGAGATAATTTTAGAGAAACTGCCAAGAACCATTCTTTTGTTTACAACTGCGACAATCATAATTTCAGTCATTGGAATTTTTCTTGGTGCGATTTCTAGCAACAGGGCAGGCTCTGCCATTGACAGAATAACATCAAGCTTTGCAATCATCAGCTCTAGTTTTCCAGTATGGTGGATTGGGATGCTTATGATTTTTCTGTTTTCATTTGCATACCAGATTTTTCCTGCAAGAGCAACACCGTCAATCTCCCCGTCAGAACCTGGATACATACTGGCATTGCTCCACCACATGACGCT
>PFFZ01000028.1:1199-7249 GCA_002781805.1 Nitrosopumilales archaeon CG15_BIG_FIL_POST_REV_8_21_14_020_37_12 | reverse complement strand
TTGCAACGGACAACCCAAAGATCAATCCACGGGGAGGGTTGATTGGTTCAGGACACCCATTAGGAGCTACAGGAATTGCACAGACGATTGAAATCGTACAACAACTTCAATCAAAAGCTGAAAACCGACAAATCGATAATCCAAAAATAGGACTAGTTCATAACATGTCAGCAGCTTCTACCTCATCAACGGTATTGGTGTTAGAAAATTGAATGTTGAATCAGAACTTGAAAAAGGAAATTTTGTGGTTGGAGAATGCTTAAAGTGTAAAAAGATTGTATGGCCCCCTTCAGAGTATTGCAATCGGTGTTTTGGTAACGTTTCAATCAAAGAGGGCCCTTTACAAGGAAAAATAATAGAGTTTTCGAAGCAAGGAAATGATTATTTTTGTCTAGTAGAATTCAATGAAAATGTCAAAATCATTGGGAAGATTGCCGATGATATACCACAAATAAACCAAAGTGTCATGGTTAAAAAATGTGGAATTCAAAATGGAGATTATTTTTTTGAATTTACATCAAATTAATCAAAACGAGTATAGAAATATGGTGTATCAATGTCCTGATCAAATGTCCATATTGTTGGAAGAGAAATATTCATAATTTCTTTTAGATTGTGTTTTTTAATCAATGAACTCCATCCACCATGTGATTGGTTCTCAGATAATTGGTGTTTAGAATAAGAACCTGCAAAAACAACACATGTATCTTGTCTGAGATTATCAATTAAGTTTATTTTCTCAATGATGCTTGTGGCCAAGATGTCTCCGCCCATCTGAGGCAAACCCCCTATGAAAAAAATTGGGTTTTTTAACTGTAGTGTAGAGTAATCATATTCTAATGCATCAGCACAATTTGGATTAAAATTAATTTGTGTCAAATCTGTAATTTTGTTTTGTATATCTACCAATCCAGCATCTATCTCAATTCCATGAGAATGTAAGTTTAGGACTTTGCCACAATAAGCAATTCGTCCGTCTCCAGATCCGATATCAATCAATTCAGAGTATCCAAGTTCCTTTGCAATGATTGTCATAACATATGCAGACATGATCCATGTAGGATAAAACGGCTGGCAGCTAGAACCATGTTTAATGCTATTTAGCCAATATTCGTTGATGTCTCCCTCATACACAATACATGAAACTTCGAGAATCGTTTCTTTGTATGAATTATGGTAGATGGGATTTTTTTCAGCAAAATTATGTAGTAATTTCAAATCATTTTTAGGTAGTGGAAATTTTTCTGAGGAAATTTCAGGGATAATCTCCTGAATATGACTTGTGCCATGATAATTTTTAGCAAATTCTTTTTTGAGCAAACAAAGATCATCAGATAATCCCTTGATGTCCATGAATTTAATTGAAATTTGGGTTTGATAAACTCATTGAATTAAATACAAAATGTTGTTATTAATCTCAATCTAACAAATATTGAGTTTCATTTTCTGTTTTGCTTAATTCGTTGATAGCCCACAAGAGACATTATTTTAAAGCAATTATGATGCTCGCAAATTCTAGATGTGTATAGATAGGACGGAAATTTCATCATTACATCAATTTTCCAATAAAAATTTGGATTGTTATTAAAGCATATTTTACAAATATTTTGGAAATTTGTTTAAAAAATGTTCGATGGTTTCAGAATTTGTTGTAAACAACAACCACCGAGATTCGACATGAATCAATATCATGATATATAGTATATAAAAAAACCTTACCGAAAGAATTCTAAGATCTGACTTGAATTACATATTTTATTGAGTTATTATGTAATTACCTACTCTTCTATATCTAAAAATACTGGAGGCAGATATGAGATCAAAGACGCTAACTGTTACATTGGAAAAAAAAATCAGTACAAAAGATAAAAAGAAAAATCAAAAAATTGCTCGAACGAGAAGACAACGAGGATATAATTGGGAAGATACATTGGTCAAGAGATTTAATTCTTCAGAAAACTGGAAGGCGTTTAGGCTAGGTTCTCCCAGCATTGCGCTACCTGACGTATTGGCAGTAAATACTGCAAAAAGTGCACTGTTTACAATCGAAGCAAAATCCGGAACCAGTACATCATTACCAGTTCCTGCAGATCAAATTGAGCGATGTCAGAGATGGGTAGATACGTTTGATATTTACCAGGACAGAAAGGTTGTTTTGGCATTCAAATTTTTATCAAAAAAGCGAATAGGACAGGGAGCGTATGAAGGCAGAGAACTGCGAGAATTTTACAAGATATGGGACAAATCATTGCCAATTACTGATTGTGTTTGCACATATGAAGGCAAGATATTTGCAAAAATCAATGGCAAGAGAGAGAAAATAGATTTGGCAGAATACCCAATGCCATTTAAAACAAAGCACCGAAATAGTGCCTAACAAAACAGTTTGTCAACACATCGTTTTTTAATGATTATGTAACAATAAGAACATGTCAGAGGATCCAAGTAAAACCCAAGATTCAGAAATAATTATTTCAGACAAGACACCAAAAAATGAATCTTTGCTGGAAACAGTTTCAGAACAAGAAGGCGCTAGAAACTCCAGAGTCAGTTTTGAAGAATTTACAGATGAAAGAATTCTTGTAAGTCATGATGCATTCGGAACCAAACAAATGAAAATCAAAGTTCTAGAAGTGTCAGATGAAAATCCACCGTCAAAATGGAAGTTTGGAGATCGTGTCAAAGTCAGCAAAATCCTAGTTACAGTCAAACACCTCACAACTCAAGAAGTTGAAGAAGGGGAATTTGATATTGAGGCAATTGAACGTGAGTTAGCAGAAAAGCGCCATTATACATCCACAAACAGATGGATTCCTGCAAATGATATCAAAAATGGTTATGTGGTAGGATCACGTCATACTACATTAATTAGCGATGCATCTGCTCTAGATTATATTACATTTTAGGGCAAAACCAGACTTGCAGGATTAATTCATGGAACTAAAAACATTTAAGCATTAGATTTTGAAATCAGAGATATGAGTGCTAAGCAATTTGATGTAAACGGTACAGAGTATACAGTCAGGTTGACAGAACAGGTAATTGGGCACGTAAATAATCTGAAAAACCTATACAATGCCGCATACGAAGACCCAGAAAGCTTTGAGGATGTAAGTGCAGAGATTTCAAGTACAATCAACGAGATTGCAAGTACCGTAGAACCTCAAGCAGAGGACAGTGATCTGGATGGAATCATTCAAGAAATAATCAAGGCAGTAGATAGCAAGGCAGCAGAGATTGAAAAGGAGCTTGAAGAAAAACCAACCAAAGCATTAAAGTCAAAAAAAACCAAATCTAAAAAATAGAACCATTTGACCTCAAAATCAGAAAAATTTGTAGTATTAGTTATATTATAAATAAAATAACAATAACCATGGCAAGAAGCTGTGAATGTGGAATTTGTGATCATCATTCAGAAGAAGAATGTATTAAAAAAGAATGCAAGTGCTGTTTAAATTTTCACGTAAGATCCGGTCCCAAGCGGAAATAGTAAATTCAGATTTAGAACAAAAATTTCAAGAACATCATTTAAAACAAGAACACTTCTTTGACATGTGTTTTGAACACCCAATCAATTTATGATCTTGACAACCACAAATAATACATTTTTTCTGCGTGTCAGTCATAATTCCTCAATAGAGGATTGAATTTTATCCATTAATTTCTTATCATCAAATGATTCCAATATTTTCAGACGAATGTTGTGAATCCTATTTGTGTCATCGGAATACAACATAGCCATGGTTTTAATCTCTTCTTCAAAATAATATGTATCAAGATATTCGTGTAATTTAGACTTTAATTCAGATAGAGTCTTTGATTGAAAATTTTCAGAATCCAATTTTCGTACTACTACATGAAAAAAGCCAGTGATCTTAAGTAATTCTTTTTCAACAGTTGCCAAGTCACCAGGTTTGTCATTTAATTGAGATATTATATAATAAGATTGGAGAATTTTTTCAAAGACTCCTTTAAGATATTCATTCCAGGTAGTCATATAACCTTCAGCAGATTATTCTAATCTAAAGTTTAGGATAACAATACGAGTTGAAACACAAAGGAGAATAGATCTAAACAAACGCTTAATTTCGCATAATTTCTAGATAAACCGTGATCAATTCAGAATTAATGAAATTATTAGAATCCATTGATATTCTTGATGCGATACGTGATTCGGTTAGATATCAACTGCAAAAAATTCAAGGCATTGGAAAAACTTCAGAAGGCAGAGATTGGTATCAAGAATTACCCCAGATAATTAAAGAAAAGTTTGATAATTACAAGACAGATTATGAACACTTGTCATTTGTCTTAAATTCAGATCAAGGTAAGATTGTATCAGAGATGAGTAAAGGATACTATTATTGGAGGTTAATTCGTTCAGCATGTACCACATACAGAAATGATCTAATAGACTATGATCAGCAATTACTACAAGAGTTTAATCTAAAAGAAACCGACGCCATTTCAGATAACGAGGTATTAAACAGATGCATCGGAGTCTTGGAACAACACGTAGTTGAAAAATAATCATGGCATACAAGAAACAACCAAAAACTCTTTACACTAAAACCAATTCACTTCTAACTTTAAATTATCATGATTTGTGTTCAATTTGACTATGCAAGGCGATGCTTTTCTCAAGTGCATAAACCCAAAATGTGGATTAGAGTATCCAATAGATAGTACAAATGTCCAATGTGAAAAGGGGCATTTGCTAGATGTACAGTACAAAAAAAATCCCCCAGACAGTCTAAAAGAGATATTTTATGATAGGAGAAATCCACAAGGCAGTATTTTTAATGAAAGTGGAGTTTGGAGATTCAGAGAACTACTGAATTTTTGCCAAATTAATACGGAAGACATTGATGAGTGTTCAAAGTACCTTGTTTCATTGGATGGGGCAGAAGGGAGACAGTCAAAACCATATCAGATGTCAAAAGCCGCGGAATTTGTTGGAATTTCAAATAATAATTTGTGGCTACAACCAGAAGGATACAATCCAAGCGGATCATTCAAAGATAATGGGATGGCATCTGCAGTAACACATGCAAAAATGGTGGGTGCAAAAAAAATTGTGTGTGCATCGACTGGAAATACATCCGCATCTGCAGGAATGTTTGCTGCCAATGAAGGAATACAATGCGATGTCTACATTCCAGCAGGTCAAATAGCCCCAGGAAAATTAAGCCAAGCATATCAATTCGGGGCCCAAATAGTCGAAGTGGATGGAAATTTTGATGATGCATTAAAACAGTCTTTGGATGATGCAAAAAACCATAATGGTTATACTGTAAATTCTATAAATCCATTTAGGATAGAAGGACAGAAGACAATCCCATTTAGAGCATTAGAATATCTAAAATGGGAATCGCCTGACTGGATAGTGTATCCCGGAGGTGCCTTAGGAAACACATCAAGCTGTGGAAAAGCGCTGATGGAGCTTTATCAATGGGGGTGGATAAAGAAGATACCACGTATTGCAGTAATCAATGCCGAGGGAGCCAATACACTTTCTGACTTGTACAATGGCAAATTTGAAGAAGAGGAATTAAGGTGGAATAAAGGAAATCCAAATACGGAATTAATTCAAAGATATTATGACTATCTGGATAAGGAAAACAAAAGACCAAAAACAAAAGCTACGGCAATTCAGATTGGCAGACCTGCAAATATTCTAAAAGGTCTCAGGGCATTAGAATTCACAAATGGCATCGTCACAACAGTCACAGATTCAGAAATGCTCGATGGTATGTCAGTAGTAGGCCTAAATGGATTTGATTGTGAGATGGCATCTGGAGCTTCGGTAGTTGGGATTAAAAAATTGATAAACGAGGAGGTTATTAAAAAAGACGATGTGGTAGTTGGAATTCTTACAGGAAGGCAAAAAGACGCCATGCTGCCAGTAGAATATCACAATAATCCACAGAACAGATTTGCAAAACCCCCTAAAAACTAGCATCAAATTATATATCAAGATGTATGCATGCGATAAAATATCTAAAACCTTAAAAAGCAAATTTGTGATTAGTGATCAACCAAGAGATGGT
>PFFZ01000028.1:0-1184 GCA_002781805.1 Nitrosopumilales archaeon CG15_BIG_FIL_POST_REV_8_21_14_020_37_12 | reverse complement strand
TGAATGACATGCGTCATTACCTTGATTTAATTTTCTGGAGGGCTCCATGGTAGAACTTTGGATGGAGATAGCTGCGCTAGCTGCGCTCATTGGATTGTCTGCCTTCTTCAGTGGTTTGGAGGTATCTCTAGTAGGAACACGAAATTCCAAAGTAAATCAACTAAGAAAGCAAAAGATCAAAGGCGCCGAAGCGCTCTACAAGCTAAAACACAATCCAGGATGGATGATGTCAAGTGTCAACCTTGGGAACAATCTAGTCAACGTAGGTGCATCTGCTCTTGCAACCGCTGTTGCCATTAGGCTTTTTGGAAATGATGGATTGGGGATTGCAGTTGGGGTAATGACATTCCTGTTGTTAATTTTTGGTGAAATTACTCCAAAAACATACTGCAACGCAAATGCTACAAAAATTGCACTAAAATTCTCGCCCGTATTGCTTGTTTTCAGTTATGCTTTTTGGCCAGTTGTGAAAATTTTGGAAATGATTACAAAAGTGATGGTAAAATTGACTGGAAGTAGCTACCACTCACCACCAATAACCGAAGAGGAGATCAAAGGAATCGTAGAGCAGGGGTTGGCAGATAAAGCATTAGAAAAAGATGAAAGCGAGTTAGTACACAGCGCACTAGAATTTGACGACACTGTAATACGTACAGTCATGACACCTAGGACAAAAATGGTTACACTACCAGCAAAGATGCTATTATTTGAAGCATTACCGTTGATCAATCAAAATGCACATTCCAGAATCCCTGTTTTCGGTGAAACACGTGATGATATTGTAGGTTTCGTACATGTAAGGGACATTCTAAAAGAACTTGAGGGAGAAAACAAGATGAAGACACTAGAACAAATTGCAAGAAAACCGGTCTTTGCATCTCAAGAAAAAATGGTGAGTTCACTACTAAAAGAAATGAAGGGGAGAAAAACGCACATGGCCATCGTCATAGATGAACATGGAGGCGTGGAGGGACTGGTTACTTTAGAAGATCTCATAGAAGAAATAATCGGAGACATTGAGGATGAAACAGATGTCACACCGCCTATAGATCATCAATCAATTGACAGAGATACAATTGTAACAAACGGGGATATTGAGATAGAGAGAGTCAATGAAATTTTTAAATCAGAATTACCAGAAGGAGATGACTATAGCACACTTAATGGATTACTACATGAAAGAT
>PFFZ01000056.1 GCA_002781805.1 Nitrosopumilales archaeon CG15_BIG_FIL_POST_REV_8_21_14_020_37_12 | reverse complement strand
CCAGCTTCAAGCATCATTATTCCAGTCTTATCACGAACAACTGCAGCCGTAAGACCTGCAGCTGTTGAACCTCTGCCAGAGGTATAAAGTCCTCGTGGTGCAATTCGCGCACAAAACTTTAGCATCTCACTTTTTGCCGTACCTGGATCACCTACAAGAAAAACGTTGATGTCTCCTCTAATCTTGCTTCCATCGCCCAACGCCCTTTGGTTAGATCCTACAATCAAAAGCAATATTGCTTCTTTAATCAGGGATTGTCCCTGAATGTGAGGAGCAAATGAGTCAATCAGTCTTTGATAGACGTCATGACTTTGACCTAGAGATTTGATCATCTTCTCATCTTCAGGAGATATCTCCTCTCGTTCTATTTTTCTTGAGGTTTTATCACCTCGACCGCCCAGAAATTCTATGTTATTTCCCTCAATTCGCAGTCGATACAATCCACTGTGACCACGAGTAATTCCTGCAACAGACTCTTGTTCCACCCTTACTATACCTGTAAGAATAATTCTGTCTCCAGGCCTGGCATTATCCACCAAATCCTGCCTGATTGTCACATCGATATAGTGCGGAAGTTGTCCTGGAGGGAGATCCTCAGGGAGTTCTTGTAATCGGAGAATTTGAAAGTCAATAAACTTGCTTGCCTCCGGCTTTAGCTCAAACTCTCTTTGTTTACAGTTTGGATTATCACATACTACTGGAACCTTTACATCCATTCCCTTTAGTTGAATAACTTTTGTAACGTGTTCATCAGGACAAACAAACACCAACTCTTTTGCAAGAGGTTTCACTTCGGAAGCCCTGACTACCATTCCAGATACGCTGGTAATTTTTCCAATTGTTTCAGCATTTATCTGCCTGAGACTGCGTTGTAAAGGATAGTTAACTAGTCGAACCCGAACTTCATCTTTTATTTTTTCGGCATAGTCAGGAAACCTTGTTTGTAATGCTTCTTTTATTGCTCGTGAAAATGCATTTAGAATCCTATCTGGATCTTCGGAAAATAAGATTTCGATTGCTGGTTCTAATACCATATCATTGTAATCCACAAGGATGAACTTTGCACCCTTTGGCATCATCTCGTCAATTGCCTCTACATACTTGTAGCTGCCATTCTTGTCCTTGAATCTAGTAAGAAATTCTTTTACCTTATCAGATAATGCAGATTCAGTGTATGTGCTTTGCACTCTACTCATTTGTCCTACCTCTGATCTGTCTTTCAAATTCTTGACTGTTTTCATATATTGATTTGAAAAATACGGCTTCCTCTACGGTAATCTTGTTGTAAAGTTCTGATGTAAGTTTGATAGAGTCTGCAAGTTTTACAAGCTTGCCTCTCCTCATTCTAAATAGTTCAAGCATGATGCTTTCAACATGATCAAAGTCATCCCGGTCCAGTCCTTTCATTGATTGTTTTAGTTTGATGTAAAAGTGGGGATCAAGCGTAGACAGCTGATACTCACCAACCATTTTTTCTTTTGATAGTGCCTGTTTTAGTTCGGTCACCATGTCAGGAATGTCAAGTGCTCCAAGCCTGTTATCGGCCAATGTCTTTCCAATCCAGTATGGTAAGTTTAGAACCTCACCCTGAGTGCCATCAATCTTTACTCCTGCAACATTAATCTTGATGTCTTGGTTTAGGGTGACCTTGGCATCCTTTAGGTTATATCCAACCGTATGCAGTTTTTCTACTTTGTCTATCTTCATCGTAAGATCACTTTTTTTCACTAAGATCCACATGTATCGGATCGATCAATTCTCTTCACAATTTTGTGAGATCAATTGATCCTAATTAATTTCAGGCTGATCGCGCACAAGATTTAGGCAGAATCTGATTTTAATTTGATGTATATCACAATAACCAATTCGGATTTATTAGTGGGCTTTGAACCTAGAGTACACATGTTAGCCAGTGGTATGTGGGTTGAAAAGTATAGGCCTCAGACATTGTCTGAAGTGGTCAATCAAACCGAAATTATTGGAAGTTTAGAAGCACTAATCAAAGATCCAACGGACATGCCACATCTGCTATTTTCTGGTTCTGCAGGAGTTGGAAAAACTACAACAGCACTATGCATTGCAAGGCAGATCCTCGGAGAATACGTTAGAGACTATACTCTGGAATTAAACGCATCAGATGAGAGAGGAATAGGGATGGTAAGAGAAAAAGTAAAGAAATTCTCAAGATATGCCGGAATGGCAGATGTGCCATTTAAGATCATTATTTTAGATGAAGCAGATGAAATGACTGCTGATGCCCAGACTGCACTTAGAAGGATAATAGAGGACACTGCAAGATACTGCAGATTCATCCTGATTGCAAACAATATTTCAAAGATCATAGACCCTATTCAAAGTAGATGTGCCACCTTCAAGTTCACGTCTATACCTCAGGAGGATGTAATTAATCATCTTGAAAATATTGCCAAAAAAGAAAAAGTCAAGGCAGACAAGAAGGGTATACAGGCAATATACGACTATTCAGAGGGAGATCTCAGACACGCCATCAACCTTTTGCAGGCAACAGCAAGTCTTGGAGCAGTTACGGAGGAGCACGTAAAGGCATCAGCAGGATTGACAAAGACTACGGATGTAGACGAGGTTCTAAAAATTGCACTGGCAGGAAAAATTACAGATGCAAGAGAGAAGATGATCGAGTTGATCAAAGTTTATGGCATGTCTGAATCGGATTTTCTAAAATATCTAAATTCGGCAGTGTTCAAGTCAAAACATGAAAAACTATCAGACATTTTAGAGGTTATCGCAAAATATGACTACAGAATTCTAGTTGGAGCAAATCCAGAAATTCAGTTATCTGCACTTTTGGCAGAACTTGGAAAGATAGAAAGTTAAAAGCGCAGAGAGAGGGATTTGAACCCCCGTATGCTTGCGCACACAGGCTCTCAAGGCCCGCGCCCTACCGAGCTAGGCGACCTCTGCGAAAAGTGTTGGAAAGTAGTGATTAAAATTTGTTGAGATACATTGGTTTTCTAAATTAAAAAGAAGAAAAAAGAAAAGATTTCTTTAATCGTGTGCGTGTGGGTTTTCTGAACCGCCTTTTAATGCTACAAAGGTACCGGCTGCTTTTTCATGATATGATTGGTATGATGGTTCAATCAAGATTGCGTGTGTTGGACAAGCTTCTTGACATGCCATGCATTGTGTACAATCATGTTCTCTGATTGGCATTGATTTGTCTGTGTAGTCTAGACGTTCATCTTGTTCAGTCAAACCAGTTCCTTCAAATGTTTTACCGATGACATCAGCTGCTGGCACGTCTTGTTCGGTTCTATACCATTGGAAGGTCTGTACTGGACAGACACTCATGCAAGAACCTGCTGCAACACAAGAGTCCCAGTCGACTGCGACTGTTGTTCCGTGGATTCCAAGTGGAACTTGTTTTTCTCCACGTGCTTCATATGCTGCCTTGACATCATCGTTAGAAAATGCCTCGCCATCAGTTCTGCCTTTACCCCAGATAAAGTGAAAGTGCTCTCCATCTGCGTGCAGTGTCTTACCAACTACTTCTAGATTTTCGACAAATTTTTCATCTATTGGCATGCTTCGGCTATTTCAAAATATTATTTAAATCTAGACAAAATTAGTTGCGACTAAATGTGAGTGAAACACATAGTTTCTAAAAATTTCATTAAAAATTACAAAAAATAATAAAAATAAAATTTCGAATAAGATTTTAGGTCATACTTATGCTTGTACAAAAGTTTTAGCGGCCTTTTCATGTGCCTCAACATTTGACTGATCAACCTTAATGGCCTGTGGGGGACAGACTGACACGCATGCCATGCACCAAATGCAGTCATGTTCCCGTATTGGATCTGCCTTGTCTGTCAGATCTTTTCGGTCATCCTTGACTGAACTGCCTGTACCTGCAAATGTTTCATTGAAAGCTTTGGTTGCAGGAATGTCTTTTTCAGTTCTATACCACTGGAAGACCTGTACGGGACACGCCTCGATGCAAGCCCCATCTGCAACACAAGAGTCCCAGTCGACTGCGACCATAGTTCCGCTAACACCTAGCGGGACTTGTTCCTCATTTCTTGCAGCATATGCAGCAACCACCTCAGTATCGGCAAATGCTTCAGCAGTACTACCGTCCTTGTTTGTTTTTTTGCCAGGACCCCATACAAAATGAAAGTGTTCACCGTCGGCATTCATAATTTTTCCAATTGGCTTTAGTCCTTCTGGAAAATTTTCTGCTATTGGCATGCGTGAAATTTTGACAAGTTGTTATTTAAAGCTAGACAGTAGTTTTGATGTGGAAATAAGATTTTATGGAAAAGTCTGGATTCCTTACGTTCATAACATTGGACTATACATACAGAGTAATGGACATTATCAAGTATGACGTGTACAGAGGGCCAAACATTGGAATTTACATTAATGTCAATGACAAGTATGTATTGGTTCCAATGGGTTTTGCAGAATCAAAGGCAGAAAAACTTGCAGGGTATCTAAAGGCCGAATACATGTACTTGTCAATAGCAAATACAAGATTGCTTGGAGCACTAGCTGTAATGAACAACAAGGGAATTCTGTTGCCAAAGACAGCCTATCAAAACGAGTATGATGCTCTAAAAAAGCAGACAGATTTGGAAGTAGGGGTTTTAGATTCAAAATATACTGCACTTGGCAACGTTATATGCGCAAACGACAAAGGTGCTGTTGTGTCTCCTTGGCTGTCAAAAGAAGATGTTTCAACGATAAAAGAAGTTCTCGGAGTTGAGGTGATTCAGAAAAGAATTGCAGGGTTTAATCAGACAGGTGCTGTAATGGTTGCAAACAATTCAGGTGCAGTGATTCATCCTGAGGCAGACGAGGAGGACATGAAGAAATTTTCCAATATTTTAGGCGTAAAAATAGAGCACTGTACAGTAAACAATGGTATTCCGTATGTCTCATCAGGAATACTTGCCAACAACAACTGTATTGTGGTTGGAACAATGACCTCTGGTCCTGAAATAATGATGATGACTAGGGCATTTCTAAACTAAGAATAGATCTTGGATCATCAGTTATAGTTTCAATTTCTACTTGTGTTTCTGTTCCATCTTTCATGTTTCTTAAAACTATTTTGCCGTTTTCTAGCTCCTTTGGTGCAACTATAACACAATATTTGGAATTTGTTGCATTTTCCATCTGTTTTTTTAGGCTCTTTCCGGTTAGATCAATGTCAGTTGCAATGTTGTTTAATCGAAGCAAGGATGCAATAGACATTGCAACCTTCTGCATTTCGTCATTGATGTAAAGAACAGATACACGGTTGTGGTAAATCTCTGGAATTATTCCCTGTTCTTGCATGGTTAGGATGATTCTTTCGACACCACCTGCTACACCCGTTGCCCCAATGTCTTCTCTGCCAAATGCTTTGGTCAACGCATCATATCGTCCTCCGCCTGCCAAAGCACCCAGTGTAGAATTTTTGTCAAACACCTCAAATACCATTCCCGAATAATAGTCAAGACCCCTGACAATTCCAAAATTGATTCGTACATTTGAGACACCTCGATTTTCAAGCGAATCAACAAGTGATTTTATTTCATCCCAGGATTCAAGTTGGGAGGTATCAAATTTTTGTTCTACATCATGTATGGTTCCCTTTATCTGGGAAAACTCTATAATTTTCTCCAGTTTCGATGAATCATATCTTTCTTTGAATTCGGCTAGAATTTCATCTTTTGATTTTTTTGAAATTTTGTCAATTGCCCTTAAGATGTCGCCTACTAGTTGGGGATCTTTTGAATCAAATACTTTGTTTATGTATGATTCAACAAGGTTTCTGTGATTGATATCAATTGTAATGTTTTTGATCAACAATGAATCAAACAGTCTGGATGTAAGCTCGATGATTTCAGCTTCAGACTCTATATTTGATTTGCCATAAATTTCAACATCCCATTGGTGAAAGTACCTGTATCTGCCCTTTTGCGGCTCGTCATACCGAAATACGCCTCCAAATGCAGAGACTTTTGCAGGCAATTTCATTGATTTCTGGGATGTCACATATCGCGTCAATCCCATTGTAAAGTCAAATCGCAGTGCCACCTCCCTGTCCCCCTTGTCCTTGAAATAGTAGATTTCATCTCTTATGGCAGGTCCTGACTTGGTCTCCAATGTGGATAATAGTTCGATGTGGGAAGGATCCATAAAGGAAAATCCGTAAAGTGAGGAGAGTTGTTTGAAATGACTTCTGATGTGTTCTATGTTGGCATTCTCAGATCCTTCAAAGTCCCTCATTCCTCGTGGCAGTTCCAAGATGGTTAGACTGTATCAGGTTGTGATTTAGATATTTCTCTGGCGTGGAATATGGTCAGATAACTATGCAGAACTAGGCAATTTTTAAAATTGGATTGATTTGGTGTTGACTTTTGGTCAGATATCTGCTATGCAGATCTAGTAAATTGATCCACGACGTAATGAAATAATGGCACTGGCTCAAGAAAAGAGAGGAGGGCCATACTCTAAAGACGAACGTGAAAAGCGACAAAAAGAGGTCTTTAGGCTTCATTTTGAGTTTGGATATCCTGCAACAAAGATTGCAGATTTGATGAAGATCAATCGCAACACGATTAATGAGGACATCAAATATTGGTATTCCAATATTAAAGAGGAGATAAAACAAGACAGTGAGGATTTTATTTTAAGACAGATTGGGAGGCTGGAAGCACAGCGAAGTCGAGTCATAGAAAACATTACGGAAAACAAAATCGATGACGTAAGATATGAAAAACTATTGCTTGACATTGATGCAAAGATAAACAGCATGCTGTTAAGGATAAATTCAGGTGCAGCAACATCGGAATCCACTGAGATCAAAGAGGATGTGATAAAAGACATTGTTTTATTTTTGATAATTAAACACAGTGAAGATTACAGTCTAAAAAAAGAAGAGATCATAAGTGAAATTATAAACATGCAACAGTGTACAATAGCAGTTGCAAATGAGATATTTTCCAAGATAGAAATCTTGGGATTGGAATGCTGTAGGAAATTCAGAAGTCATGAGTTTGTATACGACTTGTTAGAATTTGCATATTTACGCAGGTATGTGCAGGCAGATGACAAGTTTGTCGTCATTGTAAATTCACTGTATATTCTGCATACACACATGAGAGCAGAAAAAATCAGGCTAAATAAAAAATACACAGAAAAGCACGGAGATAAAGAAAAATGGACAGATAAAACATTTGAAAAATACGATGAGGAAAAAAAGACAGAGATGAAAAGATATGCAGAGGCTACAAGCAAGATGAT
>PFFZ01000013.1:6840-7258 GCA_002781805.1 Nitrosopumilales archaeon CG15_BIG_FIL_POST_REV_8_21_14_020_37_12 | reverse complement strand
TTTCTAAACCTGCTCTTTGCAATGTCAATTCCAGTCTTTTCATAAAACTCTGTGAGTATCCCTAGATAATATGCCACAAACTTGTTTGGAATTACTTTATTCTCTACTGCCTCTTTGCATGTCATTGCAACAGGAGCTGAATCTGTCTGCACTCTGATTATGGTATCTTGAATTTCAGCAAACTTTTCCACAACATCAAGTCTTGATGGGTTGCAAAATACCTCAATCTCTGCCTGGTAAAACTCCCGCAACCTCAAAAGGCTCTGCCTTGGCGAAATCTCGTTTCTGAAACTTTTTCCTACCTGAGCTATTCCAAGTGGCAGCTTTCCACGCATTGTCTTAAACAGCCTTGGAAAATCAACAAAGATGGACTGGCATGTCTCTGGTCTTAGGTATGCCTCTTCCTCCTCCGGACCAA
>PFFZ01000013.1:5780-6826 GCA_002781805.1 Nitrosopumilales archaeon CG15_BIG_FIL_POST_REV_8_21_14_020_37_12 | reverse complement strand
ATCATGTTGAATTTCCTAGTCTTTTCAAAATCGCCTTTGCACTTTGGACATTTGATATTATTTTGTGATATGGCATTATCAAACTCTACAAGATCCGCACTTTCTGGAATCTCTATCTTTGAAATTTCTGCAATGGTCCTGTCTGCCCTGAATGTTGATTTGCATTTTGTACACTTTATTATGGGATCTGCAAAGTTTCCCAGATGACCTGATGCCTCAAACACTGACTTTGACATTATCTGCGAGCCATCAATCTCTAGCATCCCATCACGCCTGATGAGTTCTCTTCTCCACAGCTCCAAAAATTTATTTTTCAAACTTACTCCTGATGGACCATATTCCCAAAATCCTGCCTGCGCATCACTGTACACCTCACAGCTAGGAAAGTAAAATCCACGCTCAAGTGCCAGCTTCATTACATCCTCATAGTTCATTTTGTCATTACTCTCAGACATCGAAATAAATTCCTACGCAAGCCCCTTTGCAACTCTAATGTTCTCAAAATCATCTCTTATACTGTCAATTGGTGTCTCTAAAATTATTGGGATCTTTTTCCTGTTTGCAGTCTTTACCACGGCTCCAAGACCTTTCTTGCCAATGTTTCCTAGACCTATGTGGTAGTGCCTATCCAGATTGCATCCAATCTCACCCTTTGCGTCATTGAGATGTAAGATCTTTAGATTCTCAATTCCAACCGCATCATCAAATTTAGAAAATGTATCATCAACGCCTTTTTCTGTTCTTAGATCATATCCTGATACAAAAGCATGACACGTATCAAAACATACTCCGAATTTCTTTGATGGCTTTAGCTGATTGTAAATCTCTGCTAGCTGCTCAAAGTCAGCACCAACTGAATTTTTCTGACCTGCCGTATTCTCAAGTAGAATCATCACATCATTTTTTGTCTGTCCTGCTTTTGTCAAGCCTTTTACCAATCTCTTGATTCCCTGTTCTTCACCTGTTCCCAAGTGACTTCCCAAATGTGTGACAAGGTACGGAATGCCCAACTTTGCACACCGCTCAACCTCGCTGATCAGTGTATT
>PFFZ01000013.1:5126-5654 GCA_002781805.1 Nitrosopumilales archaeon CG15_BIG_FIL_POST_REV_8_21_14_020_37_12 | reverse complement strand
TTTGGCAAGCTCTTTTGCATGCCATCCTCTGGGATTTCTTGTAAATATCTGAAAAGCAGAACATTCCCTCTCAACTGCATTATCTACAGACTTGTCAATACCTCCAGAAATTGACACATGGCATCCAATCTGCATTTGTGACAAATTTGCCCAAACATAATTTAAATCAGCATTAACTAAACAACAAAACCAGATTTTTATGTAAATGTCATCAATCAATAATCATGCTAGCATTAGGTCCAGACGAGATTGCAAAATACCCATTCTTGGCAGATGCCGGCCAATACCTAAAAGACAAGGGGTTTACTCTGGAGCAGTTTGGAACCGACCCTGACTTGAAATCACTAGTTGACAAGGCATTTGACAGAATCGAGGTAGCAGCTGACGGCAAAGTCTACAAGTCTGATCTTATAGCAGATCAGGTATCAAAAGAGGCAGCGCTGCCCCGTGAAGTGTTTTCTTTTCTTTTGGCAATCGTATTATTGAAATTAAGCGGCATGCATACTCTAATCAAGAGATTTGCACTTG
>PFFZ01000013.1:4756-5097 GCA_002781805.1 Nitrosopumilales archaeon CG15_BIG_FIL_POST_REV_8_21_14_020_37_12 | reverse complement strand
GAAAGAGATCTGGCAAACATCTCAGACGAGTCAAAAAAGCAGCTTGCCATTCGTGTTATTGATGATCTGTTTTCAGTGCAGGTAAAAAAGCAAGACGACTATTTTGTAATTCCTATATCTGATTATCTAAAACATTCTATAAATTTTCATGAGAGAGAATGGAAGCTAATCAACCGACATGTAGAAGATGGCCACGTCTTTCTTACGCCTCATGAGACAGTAAGGCTGATTCGAAAAGAGCTAGGCACATACATCAATTCTAAAATAATAAACGCCAAAACCCCGCAGATGATCTCCGGATTTGAAGAACCAGTAAGCAAACTGGTCTTACTTTCCAAGAA
>PFFZ01000013.1:2358-4650 GCA_002781805.1 Nitrosopumilales archaeon CG15_BIG_FIL_POST_REV_8_21_14_020_37_12 | reverse complement strand
CTGGCAACATTTCTGCTATCAAAGGGACAAACAGTTGAGCAAATTGCACCATTATTCAAAAATGCTCCAGACTATAATGAAAGAGTTACACTTTATCAGCTTAACCACCTAGCTGGAACTTCTGGAAGCGGCACGCAATACTCTTGCCCTTCATGTGAAAAACTAAAGACACAAAGTCTGTGTTTTGCAATTCCAGAATGTGATAACATTACAAACCCGCTCCAATTTGGAAAAAAGAGAATCCGATGAACGAAAAAGACATAAAATTTCTTGAAGACTCGTTTAAGAAATACTATTTTGATCACTTTGATCAAATCCGCGTTCCTGATAGAACATCTGAAAGGGAGTTTGGCTTTCAGAAATTCAATTATGGGATGACCAGACACATCTCCCTAAAGGATGACAAAGAACTTCATCTACTATTAATGAAAAATATTCCATCTGATGTATACTGCTCAAATGCATGCTATTCATTTCCAAATCTTCCCATGAACGAAAAAGACTGGAAGGAGGCCGATCTTATATTTGACATTGATGCAAAGGATCTAAATCTTGATTGCAGAATAAACCACACGGTTTCAGTATGTACAGAATGCAACAGTACCTCTACAATCCAAAAGCAATGCCCCAAATGCAATTCCACAAAACTAGAAAAAAAGTCCCTTCCATGCACAAATTGCATCGAACACTCAAAGATGGAAGTAAAAAAACTATCAGAAATACTGGTAGATGACTTTGCTATTGACAAAAATAACATCCACGTTTATTTTTCTGGAAACGAAGGATTTCACATCTATGTGTATGATTCCCAGTTTCAGGATCTTGGTTCCAGAGAAAGATCAGAGCTTGCAGATTATATCCTATTCAAGGGAGTAATTCCTGAAACATTTGGAATGAAAAAATTCAAGCCAAACCGCTCTTCATTTCCAGATTTTGCAGAGAAAGGATGGCGTGGAAGATTTTCACAAGAAGTGTATGGTTCAAAATCAAAGCGCTCCAAGATAATATCCGAGTTGATTGCAAACGGATATCACTCCTTTCAAAGTACATTGGAAGACCTGACTGAGAGAATTGGCGTAAAGATTGATCCAAATGTAACTATGGATGTTCATCGAATATTCAGGCTACCGGGCTCCCTGAACAGCAAGAGCGGTCTGACAAAAACTCTCTGCAAAGACATCTCAAAGTTTAATCCCTATATTGAAGCATCGTATCTGGACGACAAGACAGTCGAGGTTGTGGCTGACTGTCCTGTAGAGTTTAAGCTAAAAAATAAGAAATTTGGTCCGTACAAAACCGAGAAAATCACAATTCCAACATATGCTGCAGTATACATGATCTGCAAAAAACTAGCTACAATCTCTTAGATTTTCAGAGTAACCATACTTTTCAAATGAGATAATTCATCGTTTTTACCGGTAAGACATTAATTTACCGAGCCTTAATGATCATTGATTTTGTATAGCGCCTCTACTGATAAGCAAGCTCCGCCTCCTGATGCTGGAAAATACATCAAACTAGGCATAATTGCCATAATTGGGGTTGTAATTTTTTCAATTGTCGGTAACCAGGCAGTAATTTTATCAATGAATTTTACCGAGTTTGGCGATCAATTCACTAAACCGCTATTTTACACGCTTGTTTCTACTGTAATTCTTGCAGCAATTGCCCTTATTCGAGTCAACATTGCAGCAAGATCGTCAATTTTCTGGTATGCCATAAACACCGCAATAGGCTTTCTTGGCAAAGGCCCCCAGGCAAACATCTCTGCAAGCATTCCAAGTTTTAGAGATTACAAACTAAGCCCGGTACAATTTACGGTATGGCAAATAACCAAGATCTTCCTCTTTGGAGCATTCTTTGCAAATATCATGTTTGGTTTTGCAGCAATGGAGTTTCTTGACGGAAATAATCTGGGAATAGAAAACCTGCCAAATCTGTTCTCTCTGCCGTTTGTGACCCCTGACACTAATCCAAACTATGCAGCTGAAAATGTAGTGCCAATGATTCCTGCGCTTGTTATTTTGATTCCTCCGGTTCTTGCTGCAATTGGTATGAGACTGGTTCTGTATGTTGGAATTCACAGAATTATTGATGTTGTTACTTCTTTTATCAAAGATTCAAACGAAGGCAAGCCAAGATATCTCAACTATGTTTCAACCATTGAAGCAGTTTTAGGAATTGGAGTTATCTGGGCAGGATTTAATCTATTCTTTACTGATCAAATTGATTACAATACAAGATACGTGATAGGCGGAACTCTAGTAATTGGTTTTGCATTGATTGCATTTT
>PFFZ01000013.1:947-2250 GCA_002781805.1 Nitrosopumilales archaeon CG15_BIG_FIL_POST_REV_8_21_14_020_37_12 | reverse complement strand
TTGGTGTCAATAACAGTATTGCTGATGCAAAAAAGATTGAGTTCCTCGGACCATACACAGCCCAACAGATTGGGGTTAACCGATACCTTGGTGAGCTAAATGACATCCAAGAGAGTACCTATGATGTGAAATTACAATCAGTATCTCCAAACAATATTAAAAATTATATTTCAAAGAATAGTGATGTTTTAAATGTTATACGGGTTTGGGACTGGGAAGCAGCATTTGCAAAATTAAAGCCTGAGATTGGTCTAATCCCATATGTCGACTTTGAGGACAATGATATTCTTCGTTTTAACAATACCTTGTATTGGACTGCCTCCATGAAGCCAATTCTACCAACATCTGTCAGCCTTGAGAATAGATGGTACAACGAACATCTAGTGTATACACACGTACCTAATGGATTTCTTACACTAGAAGCTACTAATGGACAAATTGTAGATAGCAGCAAGTTTTTCAAACAACGAGAAATATACTATGGCGAAGGAGGTCTCTTTGAGCAAACTTGGTCTGCATATCCAACATCTCGTGGTTCAGATAGTGCAGAGTTAGGAGGTGCATTTTACAGCGGACTAGGTGGATTGGACGTTTCCCCACCTCTTAGCTGGATCTTTGAGCCAAACTTTTTGCTATCATTTCCAGCAGAGCCTGTACATATCATGAGATACAAAGACATCAAAGATAGAATGCAAACACTATACCCTTATTTCCTTTATGACTTGTTTGGTAGGGAATTGGATTCTGTTCCCGTAACTGACGGTACAAATTCTTACTGGCTAATTCCTTTGATTGTAGGATTTGATACACGTGATGTTCCGTGGTCTGTAGGCAATCCATATTTGAGGTTGGTAGGATATGCCTTGGTTGATTCGTATGACGGAAATATCCAATTGCTAAAGACTGGCGATGATTTCTTTACTGATATGTTTGTCAGCCAATACTCTGAACAATTCCAACCAATGCCAGCATGGCTAGAAGAGCAAATCCGTTATCCTGTTGAACTGTTTAATTGGAAAACAGAGATGTACAATATTTATCACATAACAAATGTTGAGACATTCATTCAAGCAAACCAATTCTATGAGGTTCCACGTGGATTGGAAACATACTATATTGAGGCAAAACCACCTGGCTTTGATCAAACAGAGTTTTTGGGATTACTGTCTTTAGAATTACGTGGCTCGCAGGGAAGAAACTTGGCAGGATACATGGTAGTACAAAATGATCTGTCTAATCTTGGCAATTTGAGGTTCTATGAGGTTCCACTAAACTCCACAACCAAATTAATTGGCCCAACAGC
>PFFZ01000013.1:747-921 GCA_002781805.1 Nitrosopumilales archaeon CG15_BIG_FIL_POST_REV_8_21_14_020_37_12 | reverse complement strand
CAGAGTTTGCTCAATTAAAAACACTCTTGAGAAATCCAAGAGTTGGTGATAATATCTTGTATCGTGTAGGAGACCATGATGTCTACTTTATTCCTGTTTACACTGCAGGAGCTGGAGGAGTTGTGGCCCAATTAGGCACAATAGCTGCAGTAGGTGCTGCATTTACTGGAGAAT
>PFFZ01000013.1:0-741 GCA_002781805.1 Nitrosopumilales archaeon CG15_BIG_FIL_POST_REV_8_21_14_020_37_12 | reverse complement strand
TTGGATTGGGCTCTACTCAGCAAGAGGCATTTGAAGCATACCTGAAAAAAGTATCTGGCGTTGCACCATCCTCGACTACAGCTAATTCAGACTATGTGGAGCTTGACAAATCAAATAGAGTAGATATTATAAAATCACTCTTTACTCAGGAGGGAATCTCTGTATCTGAACCAACAACAATTCAGGTCCCACTTTCTTTCAAGGAAGGAGAGATATTCTTCTTTACAGAAAATGACAGAGCAGACACTGAAGACTTTGTAAATGACTTCATAGATGACTTTGTAAAACCCAGAAGTGACAGAGTGTTCATGTGGCAAGAGGAAAACAATCTCAACATTGGTACAATTGTTGTAAAAGACAGCATCCCTGAGATGCATTATATCTCTATAGAGATAGGAAGCTAGTTCTACAACTTTGATTTTACAACCATTGTAAAATGCTAAATTGGCATCTTGCTAGAGTATAATCATGTTATTAGTTGTCGATAATGGTTCCATATACACAAAAAACCTCATTGACTTGTTAGATGCAAAAAAAATTCAATTTGAAAAACAAACACCAAATACAGTAAATCTAGAAAATCTTGCAAAATACAAATCATTTATCTTATCAGGTAGAAGAAGAAATGAAAAAAAAACTAACGAGATAAACTCCAAAATAATTCTACATTCCATTGATTGTGAAAAAAAATTACTGGGAATCTGTTATGGTGCGGAAATTTTGGCTTTAACCCTTGGAGGT
>PFFZ01000027.1:6073-7264 GCA_002781805.1 Nitrosopumilales archaeon CG15_BIG_FIL_POST_REV_8_21_14_020_37_12 | reverse complement strand
ATATGCCGCCTTGACAGTCTCAATATTTCTCAGAGCAGATATTACAGAGTCATCAGTTCCAGTTTCATTTACCAGTAAAACACAGTACTCAGACATGCATTAATTCTGCCCCTCAATTCCCATGAGAGTAAGTGTGGATCTGACATTGTCTATCTTTCTAATATTCCAGATGATTATCTCACGCAATCTTTCTCTTTTATCATGTTCAACCTTTGCTATAACATCATAAGCACCAAAGGTTCCATGTACCTCCTTGACAGAATCTATGTGTTTGAGATTTTCAATTATATCCGTCTCTTTACCAAACTCAGTAGTGATCAAAACAAAAGCAGTTACCAATGATAAAGTTAGGCAAAAACATTATTTAAGAAAAACCATCTAGTTGATTTAAAAATATTGAGAAAGTGCAATGATTTTCAAACATTAGTAAAGAAGGGTAAATTTTTGCAGTTTGATGTAATGTGTCATCAAAAATTCCATGACATCACGATCCTCAGTTTTATCAATAGGAGCCCCATTTGCAATGACGCTGAGATATTTTAGATTCAGCTCAAGTTGGTGAATCGATCGTTTGGCTCCTTTGATATAATCAAATTTTAGAAACTCTTCAATGTCATTTTCTGTTTTCAGGATATCGTTTTTGAGGGTTTGGATATTCTGTCGGATGTCAGTTTGCATTATACAATTTGGCAATCATGAAAAATAACCTTGATTCTAAGATTTCTTAATTATTGTAAAAATAACGGAAAAAAATTAAACAGATGTTAATGATTTTCAAAATACTATTTTTATGTCATAGTGACGACTAGATTCTAGTAGTAATCATCCAAAGAAAACATCGGTGGGAAGAGAAAATCGATGGCAAAAGTCAATGGACTTGTACAGTGGGTGATTACTACGGTCGTTTTTCTGACTATGACATATGTGAAACCCAGTTTTATGCAAGATTATTTTGGATGCGTGTTATCCAGAAAACGTGAAGACGTTTCTGCATACAAATCCATCATGGTGTGAAGATATTCATCAAGTGATTTTATTGTAGAGATCCGTGTTTTGACATATACATTAAATAGTTTTGTGTTCATCTCAATGCTTTCAATCATGCTGTGTTTTAATGACTGGGAATACTCTTTGAACAGAGATAGAATTTTCGGATCAATTTGAAACTTGTCAAAGTATTGTTTTTCTGCA
>PFFZ01000027.1:3975-5965 GCA_002781805.1 Nitrosopumilales archaeon CG15_BIG_FIL_POST_REV_8_21_14_020_37_12 | reverse complement strand
TCGGATGTATCACCTTTCATTAACTCACATAGTGAAATCATGTCTTGGTTTGTCTGTTCTTGTTTTTCCATATAGTATTTGGTACTTTCTAGCATTTAATGAATTGGTTCAAAAATATGATTTTTCAGACTGCATAACACATGAAAAGTAGATGAGTATCAAAAATATTATGGAAACTGAATGAGTTTGAAATAATTTGATTGTATTAATATAGAAAAAGCAAAAATCATCAAAATTAGGAATAAATAGTAAAGAAAACGTCATTAGAACGTGTTAGCTGTAATAGTGATTCCTCTGATGATAACAGCTATAATAGGCATCATAGGATATTTGATATATCGAATGGTCATCTTTGACTATTTGTGCAACAGATCGGTCAATTCAACCCTACAAAGATATAACATCAAAAAAACACAATTTCAGATAATCAGCGAATACTATCAAAATAAAGGCGAATCAATATCTGAAAAGAGAATATTTCAACTTACTAAACAATACAGACAAAGAGAGCCTGAGCAGTTTCTTGCAATGTATGATTCAATTAGAGAGAAATCTGAGAAATAAGCTAATTGACTACTTGGTTGGTATCTGTATGAACGGGGTTCCACCTTCTCCAACTACTAGTGGAAGTTTACCATCCCAGGCCTGCACTTTAAGCCATTCCAAATAGTTTGGGTTTTGTGCCAATGCCTCGTTGATTATTCGTATTGCTTCGGCTTCACCTTCGGCTTCGGCTACGTTTGCAGCAGCGACACCTTTTGCCTGTTGTTCTTGCTGTCTTGCCTCGACCTCAATTCTTCGAAGATCATTTTCTGCTCTTAATGCATTCTGCTCTGCCTCTACTTTGGATTCAATTGCTTGAGCAAATAATGGAGAGAATTGAAAATCAGTGATAGATATAACGTCAGTATTAATGTGATAGGGAGTAAGACGAGCAGTAATTTCAGTCTCGATATCAGATTTTACTAGAGGTCTTTTTGTAATTAGCTCCTCTGCATTGTATTTTGCAGTGATCTGTTTAACTACTTCCTCTACTGCTGGCTGAATAATTCTATTTTCGTAATCCAAACCTACTTCTTTGTACAAGACATGTACCGAATTTGGAGATGCTCTATAGTTTACGGTCACTTCGGTAGATACCGTTTGGAGGTCCCTTGATGCGCCTGATGTTCCTTTAACATACTTTAATGTTCTAACCTCCATGTTTACCACTTTATCTTGAAATGGCACCACAAAATGCAACCCCTCTTCTAATGGAGGAACGGTTGTATCTACAGCACTCCAATGTAACAATACACCTCTGTTTCCAGATTCTACTATTTGTACAGAAGTAGATGATATGACTGCGATTAAAACAAGTCCAATTACTCCGAAAATTACCAGTTTAGCTTTGCCAAAATTTACTTCAATTTTTGGTTGCTGATACTTGGACATTGTATTTTGTTCTCATCACTACTATTATACCATGTTATCTTTGTTAATAGATCAAATCCAGTTCTAATTGCAAAATAACAATGATGAAATATGTTTGATTTATGAGATTTCACATGGCTGGCGATAATCTCTTGTGGATTTATTTGATATTTCTCATAATTCCGTTATCCAGAATTGTGCCACGTCTGATAAAAAAGTGGAAGGTGAATAACGCTGAGAATGCTGTTGGATCAGAGAAGGCATTTCACATAAAGACAACCACGCCTGAATCAAGGGAATTTGTAGATGTACAAAATAGCTCATCTCCAAAAACAGATGAGATGAAAGTATTAGGTGAACTTGTTCATGGCGCAAAAAACTTTGAGATGCTTCAGAAAAAATCAGAATTGAATAGTGAGGCACTGAATTCTATTTTGGAGGAATTGGAAAACAAAAAACTGATGAGAGTGGAGCAAAAGCAGGGGATATTAGGGCAAAAAATAGAGCTGTACCCAACTGAAGAGGGAATCAAGAAATACTATTCTTGACACAATTAAAATGAAGATATTTTTAGAAA
>PFFZ01000027.1:0-3921 GCA_002781805.1 Nitrosopumilales archaeon CG15_BIG_FIL_POST_REV_8_21_14_020_37_12 | reverse complement strand
TTAAGTTGTAAGATATTTCACAGTTCAGATTAATCTTTGGATACTAAAAATAATGATTTGAAGTGTTGAAGGTCATCGAAGTGACTTGTCAAGTTAGTTCAAGCCCATTACAATCTCAGGCGTGAAAATAACAGGGGAGGTTATTGTAAAAAATTTTGTTCTCTGTGGGCAAGGCATTCTTGTACAAGTTTTCCGTCAGGAACCTGAATTTTGCAGCCACAGGAGAAGGTTATGTGCATCCTGCATAGACATGGTACAACAAAAATTAAAGAATAAAGTCAGTAAATTACATAGAGGTACAAAGACTACGTAAATTATGGTATGTGAGAAAATACAGATTCATAGATAACAAAAAAAGGGCGTGAATGAGAAGTAACACACATACACACGAAGACAAAGCGTAGGACATTTTGATTCTTCTCACCCACAATGGTCGGTTTGTTCTTCATTTTCTTGTAATCATATTTTGAATATAACAAAATTGGTACATTTTATCTTTGTACCATCATCACCACATTCCCTTGGCAAGTTTGAAAGCAATATTAGATTCCCATCAAGTGTGACTGCAATGTAATTAGGAGTACCAGATAAGATGCATGTTTGTGCAAAAGAGAGCAAATTAAGATAAAAGGTTGGTAATCGGCAGGATTTCCAAAAATTATCATTGATATGTATATGATTTTTTTGATGTGTTTTGACAGGTCATATAGATGTAAGATGAGCAACGTATGCCTTACTCAGATCTTGTCCGTACAATTGAGATAAAGCTGTTTCCTAATGCAATTATCACAAAGATTAGCAGTAGATGGATCCTATGATTTTGGATTTTACGCCTTTTTCATCTTTCTTCTAAAATAGTGCTGGGTCGTGTGCCCCTCGTACAGCATGCATCTTGAATCATCACACTGTGTGTGGCATCTGCATGGAGGCTGGAAAGGCATGAATGACAATGACAAATTACCATATTTAGATCATTTGCTTGCATAAGACATATTGATACTAGAAAACATTTTTCCCACAATATCTCACAATATTTGTTAACAAACATAGGAACGCCACTAGTATAACATCTATGTCCCGTAAAAAATAAAGTTGTGTGGGGATTTTTTCCATCCCCACAAGGTGAAATATGTGTTCTTTGATTTATGCAAGAGCTGCTATTGTATTACATAGAACATCACCATGCATACATTGACTGTGAAATTGGACTTTGGTGGATCTGGAACATGTTGTACACATCATCTGTATTGAATGTCTGCATTCCGGACAATACACACGGGATTCCAGTTCTCCGCCGCATCGTCTACATAATGTATCTGGCATGTTCCATCACCCATGGAAGTATTTTGTATATATCTCCTGTCAAAAATGCAGTTGCCAATCCTGCACCTATTGGCATTCCCATTGCCATACAGAGAAGATCAAATGCAACCACTTTTTTGAATGGAGCATGTACATATTTGTTCCATGTACTTTGTGTCTTCATTTTTGCACCACCCAACGGAAAGTTTCTTTTGCCAATCTTCCACTTGTTTAGAAGTTCTGGAAATGAAGAAAGTTTTTTGATGGAAGATTTGACAGAGTCTTTTAGATCAGGTAATGCCGTGTATGCACTCATCTTTGTCACCTCCTATTCTACTGACACAGTCTTGCCTTTTGGTTTCTCTTCGGCAAGTTTGAATGTCAGTTCTAGTATTCCGTTTGTGTATTTTGCCTTTGCAGAGTTTTCATCTACTTTGTACTTTAGCGGAACTTTGGTACTGTATTTTCTCTCTCCTCTAGTGGCAGAGATAGAAACAGCATTGTCGGCAACGGTTACAGAGATGTCAGATTTTTCAATTCCCGGCATTTCTGTTACAAGCTTGAGCAAGTGTTCTTTTTCGTTGACCGTCTCATCAACGAATGGTTCCCTTACGCCTGACTCTGCAAGTGCAGTTTTAGACTTTACATTTCCCCATTCTCTGACATGAGGCTTTCCATCAGGCCCTACAATCATTTCATAGCCATAGTAATATGGACCATAAGTTTGGACTTGGCCCCCTAATGGGTATTCGAAGACGTCACCTGAATTAAAAAAGCGATTTGACAATCTTCGAAATGCATTTTCGAATTGGTCATCAAACCACATTTGTTAATCACCAAATGTATGTAATGGACATTACATTATTTAAAATTTTTGCAGAAATTATCTATAAATTACTATATGTCATATATATGACAAGATTAAAATATTGGTTTTGTTACCACATGTTTTTGGTGATTTAATGTCATCACAACCTCAAGTAATCCTTCTCAAAGAAGGAACAAGAGAAACAAAGGGTCACGATGCCCAAAAAAATAACATCCAAGCTGCCAAGCTTATTTCTGAAATTTTGAGAACTAGTCTAGGTCCACGTGGTATGGACAAGATGTTAGTTGACTCGTTAGGTGATGTCACCATTACAAACGATGGTGCAACTATTCTCAAAGAAATTGATGTGCAGCATCCAGCAGCAAAAATAATGGTTGAGACCAGCAAAGCGACAGATCTCGAAGTTGGCGACGGTACAACATCCACTGTTGTCCTAGCTGGGGCACTTTTAGAAAAAGCAGAGGAATTGATTGCAAAAAATGTTCACCCAACCATTGTTGTTGATGGATTCAAGAGAGCATCTGCAAAAGCAATAGAGATGCTCAAACAAATTGGCATCAAGATTGATCCACAAGACAAAAAATTCCTGAAAAAAGTTGCAACAACTACAATGTCATCAAAGCTTGTTTCATCTGATTCAGAGAAACTGGCAGAGATAATTGTTGATGCAGTAATAGCTGTTGCAGAAAAACATGGTGACAAGTACAAGGTTGACATGGATAACATCAAAGTTGAAAAAAAAGGCGGCAAGACAATCAATGCTACAGAATTGATAAATGGCATAATCTTGGACAAAGAGATTGTGCATGGCGGAATGCCTAAGAGAATTGATAATGCAAAGATAGCTCTGCTCAATTCCCCATTAGAGATTGAGAAAACAGAATTTGATGCAAAGATAAACATCAATTCTCCAGAACAAATGCAAACCTTCATTGATGAGGAAAACAAGATGCTCAAAAACATCGTTGATAAAGTCTCTCAATGTGGGGCAAATGTTGTCCTATGTCAGAAAGGAATTGACGACATGGCTCAATACTACCTTGCAAAATCTGGCATCTTAGCAGTCAGACGAATTAAAGAAAGTGACATGACCAAACTTGCAAAAGCAACAGGCGCAAGAGTCGTCACAAACATCAATGAGTTGTCTGATTCAGACTTGGGTAATGCTCAGCTAGTCGAAGAAAGACATGTTGAGGATGACAAGTGGGTATTCATAGAAGGATGTAAGAATCCAAAGGCAGTCTCAATTTTAGCAAGAGGAGGCTCACAGAGGGTAGTAGATGAGGTAGAAAGATCAATCCATGATGCAATAATGAGCGTAAAAGATGTTGTGGAATACCCCTATGTGGTCGTAGGCGGAGGCGCAACTGAAGCTCATGTTGCTGGAAAGATTAGAGAATGGTCAAACTCACTTGATGGAAGACCACAACTGGCAGCTCAAAGATTTGCAGAAGGAATAGAGGCACTTCCTCTTGCACTTGCAGAAAACGCTGGAATGGATCCTCTTGACACGCAGGTTCAGCTTCGTGCAAGGAGCAATCAAGGAAAGGCATCTCATGGCATTGATGTGATCAATGGCAAAGTTGCCGACCTTGAAAAAGAGAATGTCTACGATCCTCTTGCGGTAAAAGAACAGGTCATCAATGCTGCAACAGAAGCAGTATGCATGATCTTGAGAATCGACGATGTTATTGCAGCATCACGATCTTCAACTACAGGTCCACACGCTGGTGCTCCTCCAATGGGAGGAATGCCAGGAATGGACATGTAATTTCTTTTTTTTTGTATAT
>PFFZ01000042.1:4569-7413 GCA_002781805.1 Nitrosopumilales archaeon CG15_BIG_FIL_POST_REV_8_21_14_020_37_12 | reverse complement strand
GCAGTTGCAGGTGGATCTGGAGAACTTACAAAAAAGGAGCTTGACAAGTTCTCACGACAGGTGATGCTTGAGGAGATTGGCTATACTGGACAATTGAAACTAAAGAATGCAAAGATATGTGTTGTTGGAACTGGTGGCCTTGGCAACCCAATAACATCACGGCTTGCGGCAATGGGAGTTGGTACACTACGTATTGTTGACAGAGACGTAATTGAATTATCCAATCTGCATAGACAAACAATGTTTGATGAGGATGACGTTGGTCAGGTCAAAGTCGAAGTTGCTGCAAAAAAACTGCAAAAACTAAACCCTGACTGCAAGATAGAGGCCCTTGCAATATCTGTAAATGAATATACTGCGCTTGAGGTAGTTGAAGGATGTGACGTAGTAGTAGATGCGTTAGATAGCGTCAATGCACGATATGCACTAAACAAAGCATGTGTAAAGTTTGGAATTCCGTTTGTTACGGGAGCTGCAGTAGGAGTATCCGGCCAAGTATTTACCATCCTTCCAAAAACCAGCGCATGCTATTTTTGCATGTTTCCAGATTTAAACGAGGATACCATGCCTACATGCAGCATTGAAGGAGTGCATCCTTCAATACTGTCAATTGTTGGTGGAATTGAGGTTGCAGAAGCAGTAAAGGTAATCATGGGCAAAAAGCCTAGTCTGTCTGATAAAATTCTGCATATTGATATTGAGAATCTGGACTTTACCACAACCCGTACCTTTAGGGCAGAAGAATGTCCTGTTTGCGGTTCTGGAAAGCAGGAAGAGTCTGTTAAAGAGGATCTAATTCTAGAGGAGTTATGCGGCAGGAATCGCGGAAAAAGGACATTTTCAATTACGCCAACTAGCACCTTTGATCTTGATGTTGGCAGGGTAACAGACATTGCAAAACAAAAGGGGTTTTTGGTAGAGAATCAGGGCGAACTGGGATTATCAATGAGGACAAATGAAATGTCTGTAAGTTTTATGAAAAAGGGATCTGCAGTGGTTGTCGGCCCGAAAGACGAACAAGAGGCAGTATCATTATACAACGAACTGCTTGGCAAAAAGACATTATCTGCAAACCTCTAGTTCTGCAAATCAAAACATCACTACAAGATATCTTTATCTTTTATTGGATGTCTTCTGATGGTACGTAAATCCCCTATTCTTCTTAACGCATAATAAACTGCAAACCTAAAAAATATCAGATGACCTATGATACTCTGATTAAAAATTCTCATGTTATATTACCACATGGAATGGTTGACAAGAACATAATAGTTGATGATGGCAAAATTGTTGGATTAACTCATGACACTCCTTCATGTGATAATACAATTGATGGAAATGGGTTCATTTCTGTACCGGGACCAATAGATACCCATGTTCATTATGGAGTTTATTCTCCCATAGATGAAGCTGCAAAAACTGAGTCACATGCAGCAGCAATTGGTGGAATTACAACTATGATGAGAATGTTAAGACTTGGAAATTCATTCCAAAAAACTCTACGGGACCAGCTTGAAGCAATGGCAAAATATCATTACGTGGATTATGCAATACATGCTTCAATATTTACACCGCAACAAATTGATGAAATGAAATTCTGTGTTGATAATGGTATCACATCTTTTAAAATTTACATGAATCTTGGAGGAGAAGTTGGACATGTCTATATGGACATGCCGCCATATTCTTCTAATCTTGTTGGAGCAGAAGTTGACGTCAATGAAAAAATTGTTGAGAGTACCGTAAGAAAAGCAGCTTCATTGAAATGTCCTGTATTGGTACATGCAGAAGATTATGAATCATGCGCATGTGGGATTAAGAAAGCTAAAGAAAAAAAACAAGACGGTCTTTCTGCATGGTCTAAAAGCCGTTCACCTGAATCTGAAGCCAAAGCAATCAAAACTGTATGCAAATATGGACGAACTTATGATTGTGTAATTTACTTTGTACATATTGGCTCAGAAAGAGCCTTGCACCAAATTGATGAGGAAAGAAAGCTTGGAACCAAAATTTTTGTAGAAACTTGCCCACATTATATGACATTATCATATGAAAAACAAAACGGATATCTTGCCAAAGTAATGCCTCCAATCCGTACAGAAAGAGACAACAAAGCAGTTTGGACTGCATTATCCCACAACCTAATTAATACCATAGGAACGGATCATGTGGCAAACAGACTTAAACTGAAACTTGGCGGGGATGATGTTTGGAGCGCGTTAGCTGGTTTTCCAGGCATAGGAACAGTTATTCCAATTTTACTTAGTGAAGGAGTAAACAAAAACAGAATAAGCTTGGAGCAATTTGTAAAATTTACCAGTCAAAATGCCGCAAAGATTTTTGGAATGTATCCACAAAAAGGTACTCTGGAAAAAAATTCTGATGCTGATATTGTACTGATTGATTTGAAAAAAGAAAACAAAGTATCTAATGATCTGTTTGGTGGGTTTTCTGATTACATTGTTTATGAAGGGAGAAACCTCAAAGGATGGCCTGTAAAAACTATTGTTAGGGGAGAAGTAGTTGCAGAAGACTTTCAAGTGATTGGCAAAATTGGACACGGAAAACTAGTTCCAAGATCTGTTAGTTGATAATTATCAAATACTTTTTATGTCAAAAAACTTACATGCACTCATGCAAAAGGTAACATTTCTCCTAGTTTTTTCTATGGTTATTGGCATCTTATTTATTTCACTAAATGACTCGTTTGCACAATCTGTCATCCCCCCGCGCCATCAATGGAAGGATGTAAACGACATTGATCAGCTTACTTGTAAAGAGGGACTGATGCTGTTGCAAAAATCCAACGGTGCACCAGCATGTGTATCTCCAACTGCATATCTA
>PFFZ01000042.1:0-4562 GCA_002781805.1 Nitrosopumilales archaeon CG15_BIG_FIL_POST_REV_8_21_14_020_37_12 | reverse complement strand
TTGATAGGGGTTATGGTATGTTTGATTCTTCATTGTTGACTAAAAGACCTGCAATGACAGAATCCTTGATAAAAAATATTACCTCAAACAAGGAATTAATGTCTCATTGGCATGATATGATGCAAGATAATCCAAAGATAATGCAAGAAAGCATGAAAGAAATGGTCTCTCAAATGAAGAATAATCAAAAACTTTTTGATCATGTTATGTCTCCAATGGTGTCTAATCCGGAACTTCGAATCCAAATGATTGAGATTATGAAGAGCCATCCTCACATGGAAGGCACAATGCATGCAGATGAAAGATGGATGTCATCGGTTCACATGCCTAATGTAATGAATAAAACCATGGGCAATTCTATGAATAAAACCACAAATCATTCTATGAATAAAGATGTGAATCATGGTATGTCCGGAATGAGTCATGGAATGAATAAATCAATGTCTGATAATTTTCGAGGTTTTTCAAACTATGATAGAATGATGGATATGATGCATAGTATGTGGATAGATTCTGGTTTGATGGCAGAAATGCATAAAAAAATGCTTGAAAACCCTCACCACATGGAGCAAATGTCTGATAAAATGATGAGACCTATGCTAACTCATATGATGGATGATCCTGAAATTAGGCAAAAAATGATTGAATATATGCTTGAGCACGAGGAATTCATGAATACAATTAGACACGAAAACGCTAACTAGAAAATCTCAAATTTTCCGCCAGTGTTTGCCCTGTAAATAATATCCGGCTTTCGTAGAAATATTCCTGATTCCATTACTCCTGGAATCAACCTGATTTTTTGTGTCAATACCTTTGGATTTTTTATTGTACCAAAATTACAATCTAAAATAATATTCCCGTTCTCTGTGAAGAACGGGTATCCCCTATCTAACGTGCGAAGACTTGCTTTTCCATCCAGCTTCTGTATTGCCAATGATACAGAATTTCTTGCAAGCGGATGAACTTCAACTGGAACAGCTCTTGTAAAGTTTTTAACAAATTTGGATTTGTCAGCCATGACAACTACTTTCTTTGCCAAGCTAAACAATATGTTTTCACGGAGTAACGCTCCTCCTCCTCCTTTTATCACAAATTTTTCAGAATCTATTTGATCTGCACCGTCAAATACGATGTCGATGTATTCCACCTGATCAGCTTCTATTAATGGTATTCCTGTTTTTTCAGCAATCTGTTTAATTTGTAACGATGTCGGAACTCCTTTTATGTTGTAATTTTTAATTTTAATTAATTTTGAAAGTGATTTGACAAGTGTAGTTGCCGCTCTTCCACTGCCTAACCCAATCACAGAATTATCTTTGACTAATTTTAATGCGTCATTTGATAATGCCTCGATGGCATCATCGTAGGACAATTATTCTACCTCTGCTTGGTCTAGTTTGGAGAGAACATTCATGATCTCTCCTTTGATTTTGTCTAGATCGTCTGAATCATCCTCATCATCAAAGTCATCTTCTAGTGCTGTCGGCTTTGGTTTTCTTGGTGGCTCAGGTAATGCTTTATGTTCAGTAATTTTTGCTACTTCTTTTACAAGGTCTGGCTTTGTTTCAAATTTTACAACTGGTTTTGGTGTTACTGATTGAATGATCTCAATTTTATCTTCTACTTTTGGTTTTGGCTGAATAATTTCATCTACCATCTCTTCCTTTGGTTTTATGGCTTCAGGAATGATTTGCTTTTGTTCTACAACCTTACTGATAATTTCTGATTTCTGCTCAACCTGTTTTTCAAACAATGGGAATTTTGGTTCTTTTCTTGATAATCTGGTAAGTGTTGTTATCTCAAATGATTGTCTGTGTCTTGGTGGTGGAATTACTATTGTGTCTTGAGTTTGTTTTGGTTTTTCAACACTAAATGGTTCTTGAATTGTTTTTATTCCAACTTTATTTTCTGTTCTTGTTTCTTCTTTGTTCTCTTGTGTGGGTTTCTTTTCTTGTTTGATCTCTGGTACAGAAATTTGAGCAGTAGAGATCTTTGATGATAGTTCATACAATCTGTCATCTAGATTTGAAAGTTTTTGATCCATCAAAGTAATCAAACCGTCTCCAACTGGACCCAAGTCTGGATGTTGACTTGCTTGTTCTAGCTTTTCTAATCTGGCTAGGACAGTTCCTAATTGGTGTTGATATTTTAGTAATAATTTATCACGTTGAATCTTGGAATACTCTGAATCTGCTTGGTATAATCTGGAGATTGTTTTGGTAAGAATGTCTTTTTCAATGTTTAAAGTTCTGATCTGACTCTTAATTTGGGAACTTGCACCAAGACTGAGAAGTTGTGTCTTGTTTCTTGGCATCTTTCTTACAGCAGCTGCCGTAGCTACTCCGGCTAATGAACTAAGAATAATGGCAATTTCTTGCATCTATGTGTACCATTTAATCCAGGAGTACTTTCTGCGTTTTGCCTCTGGAAATCCGCAACTTGCACATTGGTGGTGTCTTTTATGAAGCGAGTTTTTACCACATCGTCTACACCTGATGTGAACTTTCTTCTTTGTAAAACCACCCATAGAAGTTGTGCCTTTCGTCATCTATCTCACCTAATTTACTGCTGGTGGAGGAGATATCATAACTACGTTGTCTCCTCTGACTACGATGGTTCCAAGGCTCTTTGAATCGCCCTCAGACGGAATTTCCTCTGAAGAGTCGAGTAGCAGGTTCATGTGTTGATCAAAACCAAGTAGACTGCCTCTAATTGTTTTGCCTCCTTTGAGCTTTATCAATACAACTTGATTGATGCTCTCATCCAGTACTTTTACTGCCATATCAACGGACATCTATTTCACTTATTGGCTTTGATAATGAGGGATTATATTAAAATTTCATTGGTGTAACTATGAGCTATGCCCAGTAAGGCAAGTTTGACACCTTTTTGAGATATTTTCAATGATTTCATCTAAAATCTTCTGCCCATCCCTCTTTGTAGCTCTTGTAGGATCTCCCCAAACACCGTTTTTTGTTACTTTTGGAAATGATCTTGATGCAAGTCGTCCCAACCTTGCAATTTCCTTTTTGTTCATTTTTTCTGTGATTAGTCCTTTTTTTGCAAGATTCATTTTTACATTTTTAGATATTGCAAGCATTAATGATGTTTCCACAAAACCTGCATGATCAAACTCTCTTTTCATAAAATGCCAATATGATAATGGAAATACTTTTAGCTTGTTTTTTGATGTTTTTTTGAGTTTGACACCCAAATTTTTTATGGGCTTGACGTTTCCATGATGCCCATTAATTACAAACACTGATTTTATGCCATTGTCCATCAGTGATTGACATAAATCCGTGAGAATCGCCCTTAATGTCGACTCTTTGATGCTTAAATTAAAAAATGGAGCATGTTCATATGAAATTCCATAGGATATAGTTGGCAGTAACAAGAATTTATTTTTCTGTGCAATTCTGTTTGCAATCTCGGTAACAATGTCGGTATCAGTTGAGATTGGCAGATGTGGCCCATGCTGTTCAATTGAACCCACTGGAATTATTGCTACCTGTTTTTTACTTTTAATGTTTTTTCTCAGACTTGGGTCAAAAGAGGAACTGATCTGTGTCATCTAATCACTTAGATTTGATGTGGACCTTTCTCCATCTAACTTCCAGTTTGTTTTCTAGGTGCATCTTTACTGCTTTGAGCAAAGTCTGTGCCTCAAGCTGCTGCCCTTTTGTTTTTATCTCCTCTAACGTGTCGTTTGGATCTACTTTGAAAGAATCTTGGAAAATAATAGGACCCTGATCCAAGTTTTCAGTTACATAATGGGACGTGACTCCTACAATCTTTGTACCTCGTTCATATGCTTGTGCATATGCCAATGCTCCTGGAAATGCCGGAAGCAATGATGGATGTATGTTTATGATCCTATTTGGATACCTCCAAACAAAATTGGGAGTTAAAATTCGCATATATCTTGCAAGAACAATCAAGTCTACATCATATTTTTTGCAGATCTCGATAATTTTTTCCTCTGACTGCTCTTGCGTTTTTTCTTCGACTGCAATAAATGGAATTTTTGCCTTCTTTGCAATTACTTCTAGTGTTTTTTCTGTTCCTACAATTACTGAAATGTTGCCTTTCAGCGATTTATTCTTTGCAGCATTTAAGATAGTTTCAAGACACAATGGTTCTTTTGTAACAAACAGTGCAATGTTCTTCTCAGAAGTTGTTTCATGATGGGTGCTAACATCCATCTTTTCTTTTTTGGCAAGTGCCTGTATCTCTGAATCAAATTTTTTGACGTCCACTTGTTTTGTAAATGATACCTCAAGATACATTCCAAACAGACCTTTGATTACGTTTTGATTCACTTTCTCGATGTTTCCACCTTTTTCAAATACAAAATTTGTAAATGCAGCAACGATTCCTTCTCTGTCTTTGCCAACAACCGTAATTCCAATTACTGTTTTTCTCATGACTTTTCTTTGATCAGTATTTTCTCATTATTAATCATTAAGTGAAGCAAGAAACAATGCGGGAGGTGGGATTTGAACCCACGAACTCCTAAGAGACAGGGTCCTAAGCCCTGCGCCTTTGACCAGGCTGGG
>PFFZ01000030.1:4606-7651 GCA_002781805.1 Nitrosopumilales archaeon CG15_BIG_FIL_POST_REV_8_21_14_020_37_12 | reverse complement strand
CTGGATTTGGATCAGACAACATTCCTTTGAATTGCCCCGTGGGATCACGAACTATTACAAAAACTGTATCAGTTCCACTTTGCGTCCCGATAAATCTGAAATCCTCATCAGTAGTGTAAAAACTCTTTTCTAGCCTCAATGATGTGACGTCTGCATATGCCGGCAGCGTAATTACAACAAATAGTGAAAATACTGCAATAATTGCTAGTTTTTCATACATGGTGTCTTTTGACGGAGTTTATTTTTAAAAAACGCGTATAACTTCTTCTTGTTTATTGCAAATAATTGTTAACCTATGCTACAAATCAAGCAAAAACCTCATGTATACCTCATTATTTTCCCTAATCTCCATGTCGTAAAATGTCGGTGCCTTTATCTCTACTTTGAAATTATGCTTTGAAAAGTCTAGTGGTTCCCCGTAAGCTATTGCATTAATTGTATAGTCATCATCTTCTGAAATATCCAAGTCTACTCTACTGATTGCAAATCCCTCAGTTATTAGAACAAATACAATTTCTTCTAACCAGCTAAAAAGAAGATATCTTAGGTCTTTGCCTTTTGCTACAATCTCTTTTTGACTCATCTCTTCAACTTTTTCTTGGTCTAGCGTGATGTTTATGATTGCATTTGCAGTTACAGTAAATGCCTCTTTGAGATCCTTTGCTCTTATCTCAATTATCGCATCAGTTGCATGATCCAAAAAATTATAACTCATTTATGGTTTGGGTTATTTTCTGACTATTAATTTAGTTGCTCTTTTGGAAATGACTAGAGTGATTTATGAATAGTATTGGTTCTTGGATAACTCAAGCGTATCTTTGATTCTTTTTTGGATATATTCTTGATGGCTTTCTGAAAGCGATTCCACACTTTCCCCTTTTACCAGCATCATGCTTGATAGCAGTGATTCGTATTGTCTTTTTATTTGACCTTCCATTCCACCGTCAATGATTTTTCCGTCTTCTAGTAATTGGCCCCTGTGTTCTAACACATATCTTTCAAGTGAGTTTTCTATTTTATCACACATTTCTTTTATTTCCTGCTCTGTGATCATGCTCTTATATCACATCTCTCTGAATTATTACTTTGCAAAAATAAGGAAAAAATTCCTATTTTTCCAATCTTGCGTTTATTGGGGTTGGTCTTGATACTGTATTTGCAACAGGCGATACATTTTTTGCAAGCTCTATTAGCTCTTGCAATGTCTCATCTGATGCATCGGATTTGATCTTAAAGGAGATGTTAATTGCCTGATATCCGGGATTTACACTTTTATCTATCTGAAGCAATCCCTGAAGATCAATATCTCCTTCCAGAGTTGATTCCACAGACTCTATATTTATCCCTCTAGCAGATGCGTGGCAAATCAAGCTGGTTGTAATACATCCTGCAAGACCTGCCAAGAGATACTCTACTGGATTTGCCCCCTTGTCTTTTCCTAGTAACAGTTCTGGCTCGTCTTTGACAAATGTATGGGGCTTGATTCGTTCGTTTGTTCTACATGCTCCATAGAAATCACTTACAGTAGTGTGATTTTCCGTTCCATTAACCCATTTGTTATGAGCACGGAAATTGAACTTTGCAATATCCTTGTTTTCCCTGATGCTGTCAATCGTTGCAAAAAACTGAGTGACATTCACACCATTGACAATTTTTGTTTCAGTTTGTGCTTGCATAAAAATGATAGCATGATATCATTATATTAATATTGCTTTTATTGATATCATGATATCATAATTTATATAATCATCACATACAATGATATCATGACAAAAGACATTCTAGTTCGTGGTTTTGATGACGCAATTCATTCTGATCTTGGAAAGAAAGCAGAACAAATGGGGGTATCTATAAACTCCATTGTCAAGGATGCCGTAGAGCAGTGGCTTGACAAGAAGACTCACGTTCCACACGTACATGATCTGCTGATTTATTCAGATGAGAAATCCATGGATTTCTTTCTAAAGTCTATTGACAGGATGACAAGTAACACTGAATGGTTCAAATCATTTGCAGTGCCTCCAAAACATCATACAGAAAAGATGCTGTCAAAGCTAAACTGGTTTAATGGGACAATAAAGCCATACAACCCGCATGGACAAAATGGTTTCAAATACTGCCAGCAGGTCATTCAAAACCTTGCAAAGGCATCTACAAAAAAACCACTGTGTTGCATTGATTTTATCATCACCGATATTGCAAACAACTCCTTTGACCGGGCAATGGAACTTGAACGATCTTATGATGGCGCAAGGCTTCCCGGATTGATGTTTTGTCCATACAAAGCACAAGACCTGATGAGATCAGACATTACAGACATGGTTGAACTTTTTATGATGCATGATAAAATTTTTGTTCTAAAGAATGATGATATTTACAAACTACACATTACCAAAGAAAACATCCATAAAATCTTCCTAAATTAAGACACACACGATTCAAAAAACTCGAATCACTTGGAATATACAAAATAAAAAGATCTCTAGTATGATTTTGACTCGATAAAGATAACATCTACTAGATCATTGTTGCTTCTTTTAGTTACTGTATCTCTTGAAGCATTGTGAAAGTTTTGAAGATGGGCCTTTCTTGTCTTGATTCCATACCCTCGACAGAGCCTGCAAAAATATGTTATTTGTCTTTCATCTCTGGGTCTTGCTTGTTTTTGCTCCGTTTGGAGTTCTAACTGCATCATTTTTTATGATTCTCCTACTTTTGATATTTTAATCTTGTCATGTTCATGACATATAGTCAAATCTATATGGTATTTGCAAAATACTTAAATTATGTAATAGGCATTACATACATTTGGTGATTAACAAATGTGGTTTGATGACCAATTCGAAAATACATTTCGAAGATTGTCGAATCGCTTTTTTAATTCAGGCGACATCTTCGAATATCCTGATGAATATGCCCAGTCATTTGGGCCATACTATTACGGCTATCAGATGAGAATTGATTCTGATGGCAAACCCCTAATCAAGGAATGGGGTAACGTAAGGCCTGCAAGGAAAATACTTGATTCAGGCATCAGGGAACCAT
>PFFZ01000030.1:0-4499 GCA_002781805.1 Nitrosopumilales archaeon CG15_BIG_FIL_POST_REV_8_21_14_020_37_12 | reverse complement strand
TCAATCTCTGCACAACACGGAGATCGAAGATATGGCACAAAGATCCCACTGAAGTACAAAGTAGATGAAAACTCTGCAAAAGCAAAATACACAAACGGAGTTTTAGAGCTGACGTTGTCTCTTGCGGAAGAAAAACCCAAAGGAAAACTTGTGTCAGTGGAATGAGGTGAAAGTCATGAAAGATTCTATGTTCCTTGACAAATCGACGTCTGTTCTGAGAACCTCTCTACGGAATTCTTTAAAAAGAATTTCATCAATTCCTGAAGAGGCCATAAACAAATGGAAGATAGGGAGAAAAAACTTTCCATGAGGTGTAGATATGAAAGGATTATGTTACAATTGCTATTCTAGCAATACTGAGATAATCATACAGGATGGAAAGATAATGTGCCATACTTGCTTTGGCACATAGTTTTTTTATTTTCTTAAATCTGAAACCTATTGGAATTCTGTCTTGCACTTGCTGCAATAGCCGTGCATCTCAAAACTCCCCTTTATGATGAGATAATCTGATTTCTTTGCAATCTTTGCCTGGATGTTCTTTAATGCCTTTTCATCAATGTCTTCAATATTTCCACAGTTGAGACACACCAGATTAATGTGCTCATCCACCTGTGCATCAAACCTTGCTTCTCCCCACACTTCTATTTCATTTACAAGCTTTTTCTCCCTGAGAAGGTCAAGTGTCTTGTACACTGTAGAGAGACTTGTCATTGGATATCTCTTCCTTACTACGGAATGGACCTGATCTGCACTTGGATGGTCTTTAGTATGAAGCAAATAATCCATTATTGCAATTCTTTGTGGGGTAATTCTATGCCCCTCGTCCCTTAATGACATCACAATTTGTTCTAACTGCATATGTTATTTTTACTGTTTTTCTCTATTTAATATTTATTGTTAATAGGAATCATTATCAATAAATAAAAACACTTTAATAGGAATTATTCCTATTAAATGGCATGAGCAGCATCATGAAATCAGATTATCAGCAGAGAAAAAAGATTGTAAACAATGCAGTTAGAATCTGTGTCACGTGTGGCAACATTGGTGTAAAGATTGACAGCTATGGTATGTACTGCAAGGATTGCGACTCTGAGTTTGATCGAGAGGAGGTTTGTGCCTGTTAAATCAGGAAATGAAAATGAGTACAAATCTTTGTTCGAGCATATGCAGATATTATCATGCAAATGCGTCATTTAGAAAGTCAACCACATCAATTTACAAAAAATGGTGTTCAGTATGTGATGAATATCTCATATCCAAGTACCAAAGATGTCCTTGCTGCCACAACTCGCTGTCAAGGGGGAGAATCTAATGGCAAGAAGTTGTAGAGGACAATGCTACAAATTTGAAGGCAAGTCCGTCAGAAATGGCCTGAGATACTCGCTAGGACAAAAAAGATGCACTTTTTGCGGATTGTTTATGGATGTGGATTCTGTCAGGTGCCCTTGTTGCAGTGCAGTTCTTAGAACAAAATCCCGCTCCTAGAATTCTTTTTACTATTATATATTGGACAACACCGCTTGTAGCGGCAAAATGTTTGTTCATTTGAACAAACAAAACATAACACAAACGGATTCTGTATGTTGGGAGCCATCTAGTTTGCTTCAACAATTCATCAAAGAACTTTATCATTATGAAAGCTGACTATTGCGGACCAACCTTTACGCAGCCCTGCATGTATGCTCAGACCGGTAAACAATCGCCAAATTTTAGACAATAGGAGATTGTGTCAGCTTTCAATGTATATACGTCGATCTCAGATAAAAAGGAGATCATTATTATTAAAAAAAGAAAAAGGTGTTAATTTCCACCGATCAGAAATACAACATTTGCTGATGTTGTGACGTCTTGATCAGAGGAGAACACTGGTGTTGGTGCTGACATCCTTGCAGAAGATTCTGCCATGTCATATCCGGCATACATCGGCATTGGGTATGGGATTGCAAACTCTGAAAGTGATATGCTCTTTACTCCAATAATCTGGTGATCAAGTGGAGCCAGTGCATTTTCTGCTTTCTGCTTTGCATTAATCACTGCATCTTCTATCATTTGGTCTTTGAGTGTAGCGTGTCTTTCAGGGGATAGTGAAAAGTACACAGAATCTACTCTGTTGACCCCTGCTGAAACTGCACCGTCAATGATGGCTGCAGCCGAGCCTAGCTTTTTGGTCTCAACTGAGATGATGTTTGATACCTTGTATCCTACAAGCTCAGAGCGATATATTTTGAACTCGTCAGGATAGCTCTCATAGACTGGATAGATGTTAAGTGACGATGTGCTTATCTCGTCTTCTGAAATTCCCGCCTTCTTTAAGGCAGCAATCACCTTATTCATCATCTCAGAATTTGATGCCAGAGCAAGCTGAGCTGTCTTTTCTTGGGTTTCTGTTCCGAAACTTACGGTTAGAAGATCAGGCTCTACTGATGCCGTTGCAACGCCTGTCACAGAAATGGTCTTTTCCCTTGATGGGAATGGTGTTGTCTCTTGGGCGTCTGCCTCATTGTATGCAACGCCTAGCGAGACTGACACCACCAAAACTGCAATCATTGCAACTATGGCTAGTTTTGCATTTTTCATGATATCATTAAGATTTATTCTGAAGATAAGGATTGATTAAATGGGAATTTAACCAGAAGTCTTAATAACTGAATTTCTTGCATTCAAGCTGTCATGGATTCAGACGATCCAATTGTTTCAGATAAAATTGATATTCTGTCAACCGAAGACGAAAAGCTAAAGGAGATCGGTGAGATACTCTCGTCTGATTCTAGCAGGCAAATTCTAAAGTTGCTCTTTAACAACTCGCTTTCTGCAAACCAGATTGCTCAAAAAACCGAGATGTCTCTGCCTTTGGTGATTCATCATCTAAAAAAGATGCAAAGTACTGGGGTTGTAAAGATTACAAATGTTGGAAAAAACACAAAGTCACATGATGTGAAATTTTACACTATTGATAAGGTGGCAATAGTTATTCTACCGTCTGAGATGCAGCAGCCTGCAAAAAAGAGCAAGTCCCTGCTAAACTCATTTAATAGAATTCATCGCCTTGCCACACTTGGCGGGGTATCCATTGCAGCATGGTTCTCATCACAACTACTCCAAACAAGGAATTATGTTCCAGACGAGTCAATATCTGCAGATGAATCAATCTCTGCAACTGGACCAATTATGGATGAGGATGGCGTTGCAATGAAAAGTGCAATGCCTGAAGAACTCATGTCACAACCAGCACAAGCACCAATGCCGACAGGTGAGCCCTCCTTTGATGTATTGTGGTCTGTGGTTGCAGTACTTTGTGTAGTTGTTGCAGGGTTGGCAATTGAAGTGATTATCTCTAGCAGAAAGAAAAAAATTTCTCACTGATAATGGATAATTTCTACCTGACCTTTATATCCAAAATTTCTATAATGGTATCATGTTGCGATTACGAAAGAAAAAGGAGTTTGTTTATGTTCCAATTCCACCAACTACAAAGAAATCTCTATCTACAGACCAGCTCTAGGTTCTGATAAATTGGTTATCTATCATCCATTGTATGCTTTGCAAAAACTCTTCATCTGATAGCATCCCTTGGCTCCACCCTCCTGCATTTTCTCTAAGCCATGAGGGAATGTTGCTCTCGGGACTCTCTTCTAATGTCGTATCCTCTGGAACAACTATGACGTTTTTCATTATTAGGAATTCCAGCCCCAATGCAAAGTCCTGGTCTGTTATTTGTCCAAGAGACCACCACTTTGCGATATCTTTTATCCAGCTGGGAATCTTTGATATTGCCTCGACAAAGTGTTTTCCATCATGTGTTCTGCACTGTCGTGGGTATGACTCCATTACTGGGTTTCCTGCCTCTACACATTGCTCAAAGCTGGAAATAACAGTCATTGGCATGATTCTTAGGATCCTGTCATCATTTGATGCCGGACTGCCTCGTCCGTCTCTGTTGCTTGTCAGCAGGTAAAGATATCCGTCAGGCCCCTCTACAACATCTCGTAGCCTTCCAAAGTCTTCAAAAAACAATTTTTCATGGGACTTGACCATGTCTTGCTCAAAAGATATCATATGGAGGTGCTCTCCTCGAAGGGTGGCAACAAAAAGATTCCCGGTCCACTGGGGAATCTGCCCTCCATAGTAAAATGAGGCGCCTGATGGAGCCCATGTGTCATCCCCTGAATGCAACACTGGGTTTGTCATTCCGTCTTTTGTCTCATCTCCAATGATCTCTGGCCATCCATAGTTTTTACCAGAAATAATCTGGTTGATCTCATCATGTGCAAAACCTCTCCATCCTGAAGGTCCATGCTCTGTTGCAAACATTCTCCCATCTCTATCCCATGCTATGCCCTGCGGGTTTCTGTGTCCCAAAGAGTACACGGCATTTGCATATGGGTTGTCATCTGGAATTGTCCCGTCTGGGTTTATTCTGAGAATCTTTCCAACTACCGTATTCTGATCCTGTGACATTTCAGGCATCCCTGCATCCCCTGTAGTGATGTATA
>PFFZ01000101.1:5315-8071 GCA_002781805.1 Nitrosopumilales archaeon CG15_BIG_FIL_POST_REV_8_21_14_020_37_12 | reverse complement strand
TAGAGTCACTTATGAAGGAATACCTTCACAGGAACAAGGCAATCAAAAATGCAAAACTCTCGGAAGATCCTCAAGACATTCACAACAACTCTGGAATATTCCAGGTTTCAGTAAGGAGACAAAATGACTGTCTCGTTTCTGGAGGATACATGCTGGTAGGAGATTCTGCATGGATGCCAAAGCCAATTGATGCCGGAGGAATCGGTCCTGCATTGATTGCTGGGACAATTCTTGGAAACAATATAGTCCAGGCAATAGAGTCAAACGATGTCTCAGAGGCAAGCCTGTGGCAGTATAATCTTGATTTCATCAAAGAATATGGATACAAGACTGCAGGGTTGGAACTATTCAGAAGACTAGTCCAGACAATGACAAACGAGCAGATAAGTTATGGCATGAAACATTTTTTGGGAAACATGGATGTCGAGGCAATCAGCAAAGGTGAGCATCCGGACTTTACGGGACTTGGAAAGGTCGGGATGATCATAAGGGGAATAATGAACCGAACTGTTGCAGAAGGTCTCAAGTACACTTCTGGAAAGAACAAGTGGCTGGTGGAACACTATGGCAACTATCCAAAAGATCCGTCAGGGTTTGATGAGTGGAGCAAGATGCTGCACAAGACACTAGATGAGGCATATGTCAAGATAGCATCATTTTCAAAATAGATCTTAAATTAAATAATATTAAAATCAACAAAAACGTACTTGATTCAGGCATCATATCTTGACTGGAATAATTCTGTTCCAATACTAGAGAAGGCATATGACGCGGGCCTTTTTGCGTTAATCATAGGGCCTAAAGGGACTGGCAAGACATCACTTGTCAGGGAATTTGCAAAAAGAAAAGGCGCAAAACTAGAATCAATAAATTTCAGCCTCAGGACAAGGGAGAGTCACCTCATTGGGACAAAGACCCTGACAAACGGCACGGTCAGTTTTGATGAGGGACTGCTGGTAAAATCAATGAGGGAAGGCAGCATGCTGTATCTAGATGAGATAAATTCCGCAGAAGCAGACGTGCTTTTGAGACTGGATGAGGCACTTGATGACAGGAGGCAGATTGCCCTCAAAGAATCTACAGGCGAAATAGTTAATGCAAAAGATAACTGGTTTGTAATTGCAACAATAAATCCGCTCACACACAGCGGCACAAAAGAGCTGCCACCCCAGTTGCTTAGCAGGTTCCCGGTGAGAATCAGTCTAGAGTATCCTCCAGAAGACATTGAATTGGAGATTGTAAAAAAATACGTATCAGAAGATAACGATTCAAACTTGAGACAAGGGATAAAACTGGCAAACACGCTGCGTCAGGCAGCGGCAGTAGAAGAGTTGTTTTACTCGCCTAGTTTGAGGGAGACTATTGCATTTGGAAAATTACTTGACAGGAAAGTTTCTCCCAAGGAAGCTGCAGTTATTGTTTTTGGCAACGTGTATGCCCAGTGGGGAAACATAGAATATCAAAAAGTAAGCGACATCATTACCTCAATGTTTGGCAATTAGATGCATTCCCTACAACTACGAAACGAGACGCTTGTGGAGATTGCCACGTTCCTAGTCAGAAGATGGTCAGAAAAAGAAAACGTGACAGTAGAGTTTTCTGACAAGATGGAGACAAGGACTAGACTAAAGGAAAACAAGGTAATGCTGACACCTCTGGAAAAAAGAATAGGAGATGACTTTCAGAGATACAGGCAGTTTAGGACAGAGCTGTGGTATGAGGCAATGAGGATCAGGTTCTGCAAAAAGATCCTCAGCAACGATCATGCATTTGGATTCATCCTAAATGCAATGGAGACAAGAAGAATAGAGCATCTTGGGAGAAAGATATGGAGGGGGATGGATGAGGAGATCATATTCAACTATGCGTTCATGCTGGTCTCAAGGCCGCAACTGCACACAGTATATGGAAAAGCAAGAATTGTGGAGGCATTTTACCAGTACTTTATGTTTGGTGCACTAAAAGGCGAGATACAGTCAAGCCACTTTGAGAGAATCAAAAAGGCAGCATCACTTGCCGAAAAGATTGTCAGCGAGTCAATTGAGAAGAACCATGATACGGAGTGGCTGGAAAAAAGGATCAGCGAGATTATTCGAGTTTTGGACATTGATTCGCTTCTTACCATCCCCGTCTCACTGCCGTTTATGAGGGCAGGAATGGCACTTTCTGAAGAGGAGCTGCTCAAGTTTCTCACAGTCGTCTCAAAAAACAAAGAGGGCGAGTTTGGCAAGGTAGATCCCAGTGCAGCACTAAGTGGAGACAATGTCTTCAAAGAGTACCAGGTTCTGCTAGATGAGAACAAGAAGATAGACAACAAGGGATTGTCACCTGAATCTATCGGCGTGCAGGTTCCTGCTGCAAGCAACGTGGATGAGACTGTAATTTACGACATTGATTTGATAAACAGTCTAAAGATAAAATTCAAAGAATGGAGGTCAGGATGGAAGGAGCAGCACCTAAAGAGCGGCGAAGAGTTTGATGAGGAGAACTATATCGACGGACACGAGCCGTTCTTTGCAGACATTAGACGATCAATCAAAACAAAAATAGTCATCCTGCTGGATCATTCATCAAGCATTGCATCAGATGCACTAGAATACAAAAAGGCCACGCTGGCTCTATGCGAGGTTCTTGCATACCTCAAAGTAAAATTTGCAGTCTATGCATTTAGCACCCAAAACAGGGCAGTAGTCTGCTGGCTGATCAAACCTGACAACGTAAAATGGAACAACGTTTCGGCAAAAAGGCTGGCACGT
>PFFZ01000101.1:2665-5309 GCA_002781805.1 Nitrosopumilales archaeon CG15_BIG_FIL_POST_REV_8_21_14_020_37_12 | reverse complement strand
GCAAACGGGTCAACGCCACTTGCCGAAGTATACGGCAAGATGTTTCCAATACTGCAGTCAAAAAGGCCGGACATCTTCTTGACCTTGACTGATGGGGAGCCTTCGGACCCAAATGCTGTAAGATCAATGACAAAGTCTCTAAAAGGGCTTGGGATAAGGATGGTTGCAATGGGGCTTGGCCCAAACACTGTAAGGGCCACCACAATTGCAAACAATCTCAGACATCTTGGATATGAGAAGACACTGGCAGTAAGCAGGCTAAATGATATCCCTAGAAAAGTAATCAGTATCTTGGATCAGAGATGAGACATAATCACAAATTCTAAATTTGGCAAAATAATAAGAGTTTCATGTCAAACATAGAGATTACATCTGAAGAACTGGAAGCAGACATTCAAAATAAAATTCCATTATTGATTCTAGATATCAGGGAGCCGGGCAATTACATGTCAGGCCACATTGAGGGCTCTGCCAACGCCAAATGCGCCAACATGCAACAAAAGCAGGCCGTCATGTCAAGACTGCCAAGAAATCAGAAAATCGTCCTGATTGACGAGGACGGCAGTGAATCTTCCAATAACGCAAACATGCTTGCTCGATTTGGTTTTGATGCGCACTATCTAAAAGGCGGGATTAAGAGTTGGACTGGCAAGACAGTAAAAAGCTCCCAGGAAACGGTAATCTCAAATGAAAAGTTGTGGGACTCGATGAAAAACGACCAGGACGTGTTCCTGCTTGATGTAAGAGAGCCGATGGAGTTTGCAGAGTTTAGAATTCCAGGGGCAGTAAACGTACCACTGTCAGATCTATTCACGTCAAGTGCATATGAGAAGATTCCAAAGGACAAGAAAATTGTAACCATATGTTCTCACGGAAATAGATCAATGGTTGCAACATTTGCGCTGGCTCAGAAAGGCCTTGAATCAACATCATTGGAAGGTGGCATGTCAAGGTGGAACCAAGTTCTCAGTGCAAACGTTGCAGTAAAGCAGGAAGACCTTACAATAATACAGGTTGAAAAGGTCGGAAAGGGATGCCTCTCACACATTGTAGGTTCAGACGGAGAGGCACTTGTAATTGACCCGACATATCCGCCTGCAAAATATATCGAGTTTGTACAAAAAGAAGGTCTGAAGATCACCAAGGTAATAGACACGCACCAGCATGCAGATCATATCTCGGCTGCAAAGGAGCTGTCAAGAATTGCAGGTGCCCAGCTGTACTTTAGCGCAAGGGAGGATTACAACATAGAGCACACAAAGGCAAAAAACGGTGAGATCATCCCGATAGGAAAAAAGCAGGTTCGCATAATGCACACGCCGGGACATACGGCAGGAAGCATGACATATGTGGTAGATGAGGTGTATGCGTTCTCCGGGGACACGTTGTTTTTAGAGTCAATTGGTAGGCCCGATCTTCGTGATCAAGCCGAAGAGTTTGCCAACGACCTGCATGAGACGCTTCACAACAAGCTTTTGAATCTTCCACCAACTGCAAAGATATTTCCAACACATCACGGCGAGAACGTAAAGCCTGCTGAAGACGGGATATACTACACCACGCCGGAAATTGCAAGAAAACTGTCTTTACTTGACTTGGGAAAAGAGGAGTTTGTAAAGAGAGTTGTCGGCATGACAACTCCCAGACCAATGAACTATGCAATGATCATCAAGGTAAACAAGGGGACAATTCCAATAATGGACGAGCAAGTACCTGACTTGGAGATGGGGCCAAACAGATGCAGCATTCAGCCTTAAGATAGATTGACGTGAAGTGCCTCTCTGTTTGCCAGCCGTTTGCAGACTTGATTGTAATTGGCAAGAAGACAATAGAGTTGAGAAAATGGAATACCAGATATCGCGGAGAGTTTTTGGTTCACGCGCCAATTAAAGTCATGAGAGATGACTGTAAGAGGTTGGGAATTTCAGAGAAACTGATCACGGGTGCAATCATTGGAAAAGCAGATCTGTATGATGTCAAAAAATACGAGTCAGGAATAGATATGAAAGCAGACAAGATGCTCCATCTGTCAGAAAAAGAATTTCGTGGAAAAACTTTTGGTTTTTTGCTGAGAAATCCAAAGCAGTTTAGAATACCAATTCCGGTGAAAGGCAAGCTGGGATTCTTTGATGCAGACTTGCCAAAGTCTAAAATAAAAAACAAAGATCTACTTGTAGACATTATCGATGAGGAGTTTAGGTATCAGTGGATAGGACACCACTAGAAATTTTTACAGTAAGAAAATATGACTAGTATATATAAAGGGCCTATTTATAGTCCCTCGTCATGCCACAGACCAAGCCGATTGTCAGCGTAGAAAACGTTGTCGCATCGGCATCAGTAGACCAAAAGATCGACCTAAACGAGATTACTGAGAAATTTCCAGATACTGAATATCATCCGGAGCAGTTTCCGGGTCTGGTGTTTAGATTAAGCAACCCACGAACCGCCACGCTGATCTTTCGGACAGGAAAGATGGTATGCACTGGTGCAAAGTCCGAAGATATGGCAATCAAGGCAGTAAACACAGTAGTGCAAAAACTTCGAAAGGGCAAGATCAAGATCAAAAATGATGCGGTGATTACTGTTCAAAATATTGTGGCGGCAATAAATCTTGGAGGGAAGATTCACCTTGAAAAAGCAG
>PFFZ01000101.1:0-2648 GCA_002781805.1 Nitrosopumilales archaeon CG15_BIG_FIL_POST_REV_8_21_14_020_37_12 | reverse complement strand
AGCATGTACGAGCCTGAGCAGTTTCCAGGACTGATTCACAGGATGCTTGATCCAAAAACAGTAATCCTGTTGTTTGCTTCAGGAAAACTGGTATGCACTGGTGCAAAAAAAGAGTCAGATGTGTACCGCTCTGTTCACAACCTGCACTCATTACTAGAAGAAAAGAACCTCATGATATACGACCAGTAGCATTTTTTATTCTCGTATACCCATAATGACTAGTTGTCAAGTGATACATTTGAGAAAGAAAAGATCAGAATGACGCCTGAGGAGGGATTTGACTTGGTTGGAATCGACTACCTCTCAGATCCTCATGGACAGCTGTACTTTGTTGAGCACTTTGAGATGTACCAGGATGCGTTAAATGCAAAAAAAGACCGAAAGAATCCTGAGGAGTATTTTATTTTGTACAAAGGCCCAGGCGGGGAGAACTTGTCTCGTTAGAACATAGAAATATCAAGGCTTTACTAAAGTTTACAAACCATCTTATCACGTAGCAGCAAAAAACAGTTTTGTGGAAAACGAGACAAGCGACTTGATAGATACGCTTTATGACAAGCAAAGGGTTGCAAAAAATTCCCCGCAGTTTGCGTTACGGCAAAGCCCAAAGGCAAAGTACCAGATTTTTGATGAGGTTGAATTTACTCGCGGAAGGGAAGTCTTGGGGGACCTGATTGTTCATGGCATGCTGGCTTCTGGAGGCACGGACATTGACTGGATGATTGAGCACAACGGGGGTTTTGTAATCTTGGAGTTTAAGGGATTTCACAATGATAAAATCAACATACCAAAGGGCCAGATGATAGCATATGAGAAACTGCATGAAAAGCTAAATCAGGCTACAAGATGCTATCTATACATCATAGGATGCGATGATGTTGATTTTTCAAATCCTGATGCAACAGTATGGGTTTTTGAGATGAGTCAGTGGAAGAAAAACGCCATTCCAAAAAACACCACAGACATTTATGGTGAGGACTCTGGAAGGCAGAACAAATTCATTGTATACAGGGAATTCATGGAAGAGATCAAAATTGAAAAGCTGCGTGAGATCATAGACAGTCACTGGAAGGAGTTTCAGGTCACACATTAAATGAAAACTTTTTTGTCTGTATCTCCGAGTCGTTCTCTGCTTTTAGTGTGAATGTTCCAGACTTTTCCCATCCGGGGCCGGCGGCAATTACCAGCGTTGAAAAGCTTCCGTTACTTTTTGTCCTTAGCTGCTCGGACCAGACCAGAACACCATCCTGGTTTTCAATTGAGAGGTTGACGGTTCCAGAGTCAGACTTGCCGCTAATTGAGATGATGTCTTTGTTTTTGTAAGATGAAGAATCAAGTTCTAGCAAAATGCCAGTAACCTGCACATCTGCATCAGGCCGTGTCACATCAGAAGGTGCAAAGTCAGGTAAACCTACAGAACCGATAACTGCCAGAGCAATTACTGCCAATGCAGCAGCGCCGATGCCCAACATCATTTTTGTTTTTTTGGGACTTGATCTTGCTCTTGGCGGCTCTTTGTATATCACCTGCGGCTGCATGGGTTGTGGAATCACCACGTCAGGTACGACGGGTTTGGGGGCTGGCTTGTCTTCAAGGGGCTTGCGGCCCAAATGTTTTTCGGCCAGCTTTCTTACATAGTTTCTTTCGTAGTTGCTGATTACCTCATTGTTCTCACATGCCCTAAGAATCTGCTTGAGGATTCGCTCGTCGCCTTTTTCCTTGTCTAGTAATTCTTTGACATCATCAAAAAGCGGATCGGACATGCGTTCTTTCTCCCTTCTTGATTATTTATGAATACCTTGTTTAAGATTACGGATAAAGGATGTCAGGTTATCTTGAATAAATTTTCTGAGCCTGAATGATTACAGTTCGGATATAGTCTTTGGCAGTGGAATCAGACACGCCCATCTGCTTTGCACGCAAAAACAGTTCTCTTTCGGTTGGATTGCTCAGGTAGCATCTCAAGAGATAGTTGAGACGGTGTGATCTTTTCTCGTCACTTTTCATAGAAATGATTTTCTTGATTTGCTAAAAAGTCCAGAGGATTATGATATAACCAAAAACTGCAATGTATCATAAAATCAGTATAAAAACATATGATCTTTTTTAAATCATAGGGATTTAGGAATGAAAATGAAACGAATCGAGGCAACTATTCAAATCGATAAAACAGGTGCAGTTTCTGACGCAATCAAGGATATGGTTGGCGGATTTACCATTCTTGAAGGCAATGGTAGAGGTTCTGGCCAAAGACAAACCATGAGGGGCGGAAGAGGCACAGGTACGTTTATCGCTGAATTCAACAAGGTTGCAACTGTCAGTACAATTGTAGATGATTCACAGGTAGAGAAGGTCCTCACGGCAATTTCAGATGCAGCATTTTCAGGAAAAGCCGGTGACGGAATTATCACCGTATCTACTGTAGATGATGTTCTAAACATTGCATCTAAAAAGAGAGGTCCTGAAGCCCTCTAACTATTTTATTTTAATTCAAAGTATAATCATATGATTATCACCTGACAAAAATTTAAAGCAAATCAGCAAGTCATTTTCAAGCATTGGGATTATTTTGGACGTTTTTGTTTACTGCAGTTTTGATCTATCTTAGTACAAACTTGGTCATGACAGTGGAGAGCCTTGATGGATGG
>PFFZ01000098.1:1744-8151 GCA_002781805.1 Nitrosopumilales archaeon CG15_BIG_FIL_POST_REV_8_21_14_020_37_12 | reverse complement strand
GAGTCATATGGTTTGATTGATGTGTATTCCTCAATCAATCTTGACAAGTCTGCCAGCATGTCTAGTCTGAAATCATTTGGTGACTTGTAAAGATATGTCAGTGCAACAGCAACCTCTGCAAGAGGTGGAATTCCTGTCCTCTCACCAATTCCATCAATTGTGGTGTGGATCTGATCGACTCCTGCATCACATGCTGCAAACGCATTTGCAAGCGCAAAACCTATGTCATTGTGTACATGTGCATCAAGTGGAACATCTATCTCTTCTCTTACTCTCTTGACAAAATTATACATGCCTATTGGGCGAAGAATTCCGACCGTATCTGGCAAACTGATCCTGTCTACTCCTGCATCTTCGATTGCCTTGCACACTTTGATCAAAAATTCTGGTTCTGCCCTACTTCCATCCTCTACTGTAAATCTGATTTTTAGTCCGTGGGATTTTGCATACTCTACAGTCTCGACTGCTCTTTTTAGCGCCTCCTCTCTTGAAATTCTTAGCTTGTCTTTGAGGTGAATATCTGAAATCCCTAGATATGCTGCACACCATTTTGCATCGCAGCTCAATGATATGTCAATGTCTTCCTTTAGCGCTCTTCCGTGCGCAACAATGTCTGCCTTTAGCCCTTGTTTGATGATTGTCTTGGTTGCTTCCTTGTGATCACTGGACACAACTGGTGAAATCTCAATCTGATCCACTCCAAAATAATCTAACATCCATGCAATTTGGATTCTCTGTTTGTTTGTAAATGACACTCCTGGATGCTGTTCTCCTTCTCTGAGTGTGCTGTCTAACACTCTGATCTTTTTTGGGTTTTTGTCATATGCGTTATAGATATTTGCATAGTGATTCGGATCTTTCATTATAGAAATCGCTAACATAAATTGAGAATATAAACATATTCGTACTAAGATCGTTGAATTATGATAATAATGATCCTATTCTAGTTAGTTATTTCATTTATGAACCGAAAGTCGTTCTAGATTATTTTTCTTAAAATTATGACAGTGTTGGTGTCTGTTACACCCGGAATCTTTCTTAATGCATCAATGCTGGTGTTGATTTCAGAAATATTTGATGCGCTGATAATTGTGGTGATGTCATACTGCCCTGTGATCTCATAGACTGTTTTTACTCCGTCTAGTTTTGCAAGTTTTGTTGATACTTTGGATGTCTCTGTGGCCGAATCTACCGAGACCAGAACTATTGCACTGGTTGCATTTTCTTCGCCCAACTCTAGTGTGAATTTCTTGATTGTGCCATTGTCTACTAGTTGTTTTACCCTTCGTCTCACTGCAGATTCTGAGAGTTTTAGCTTTTTTCCGATATCTACAAATGATTCTCTGGAATCTTCTTTGAGATACTCTATGATCTTCTCGTCTACTTTATCCTTGTACATTTAGACTCTCTTCCTCCTTAGTAAGTACTACATCCAGTGTTTGTAAAACTTTTGTTATGTCTTGCTCTGTTATGACTAGTGGCGGTAATATTCTTAGGATGTTCCTGCCTGAATACAGCATTAAAACTCCTTCCTTCATGAGGTTCATGAGAATGTTTCTTACTTCGAATTTTAGCTCCACGCCTATCATCAGGCCCTTGCCTCTGACATCTCTTATGATTGTGTGTTTTTCTTTTAACTTCTCCAATCCCTCTCTGAAGATCTTGCCCATCTTTTCAGAGTTTTCAACCAATCCGTCCTCTGTTATTGCTTTTAGAGCTGCGATTCCGGCTGCACAAGAAAGTGGATTTCCGCCAAATGTGGAAGAGTGCTCGCCTTTGCTCATTGCAGCAAGTATGTCTGGTCTTACTAGTGTGGCTCCCATTGGAACTCCTCCTGCAATTCCTTTTGCAAGACACATGATGTCTGGGGCTGTATTCCAGTGATCACATGCCCATAATCGACCTGTTCTTCCCAATCCCGCCTGAATTTCGTCAAAAATTAGAAGAATTCCTTTCTCATTGCAGAGACTTCTTACCTCTTGCAAGAATCCTTCTGGCGCTACATTGATTCCGCTTTCTCCTTGAATCGGCTCTAAAATTACAAACGCAGTGTCCTCATCAATCACTGAGCGAAGCTCATTGATATCTCCATATGTGGCATAAGACACTTTTTCTAAAAGTGGTTCGAATGCTTTTTTGTATTTTGGATTAAATGTGATAGATAATGCACCAAATGACTTTCCGTGGTATGATCCTTTCATTGCGACCATTCCTTTTTTTCCAGTAAACTTTCTTGCAAATTTTATTGCGGCCTCTATTGCCTCAGCTCCGCTGTTGTTTAGATGAACCTGTGTCAGCCCTTTTGGTGCAAGTCTGATTAGAGTTTCCAGAAATTCCTCTCTTGTTTTATTGTACAAAGAACTGTGGACTGTGATTATTTTGTCGATCTGATCTTTTATTGCCTTGTTCACTCTTTGATTTTGGTGTCCAACAAGTGCTACTCCGTACCCTCCCATGCAATCGATGTATTCCTTCCCGTTGACATCCCAGACATGAGAGCCGATTCCTCTCTCGATTGTAACAGGAAATCTTTGGTACAGATTCCCCATAAATTGATCTTCAGTCATGCTCTATCACAGTACAATTATCGTGAGCAATTGCTGATGATATAGGGTTTTCTTTTTGCCCGTTTGCAATCAGTGCTTCTCTCACTCCCATATCTAGTGCTTCTGTTGATGCCAGGATCTTCTTCTCCATTCCCGGACCTATCTTTGGTCTGATCTCTTTTGCTTCAGTCAGAGTCAATCTGTTGACCAGCTTGTCATCCATCAAAAGGCCGTCCACATTTGTAATGAATAGCACCTTGTCTGCTCCGACTTTTCCTGCAACATATGCTGCAGCTCTGTCCCCGTCTACATTGAGAAACTCAGATTCCTCGCTTATCGCAATTGGGGATATTACTGGAGTCAAGCCTTGTTCAAGCAGTGATTTAATAAAATCGGCGTTAATGTCTGTAATTTTCCCTGTATATCCGCCATCTATTGCCTGTTTTCGGCCTTTCTCATTTACTATTAGCAGCTTCTTTTTTCGCTCTGCCTGGATGACTCTTGCGTCCACTCCTGATAGTCCTATTGCATTAATTCCGTTTTTCTGAAGCATCTGGACAATTGTCTTGTTGATTCTTCCAGACATTACCATTGTAAAAATCTCTGCAGTCTCTTTGTCTGTATATCTGCTTTTAATTCCGCTTGGGGATGTGACAAACTTGGGTTCTTTGCCTAGCTGCTCACAAACTTTTGTAACTTCTTTTCCGCCACCATGAACCAAGATCACCCCTTCTGTTTCTGACACTTTTTTGATGTCTGCTATGGTTGATGGATGTAAATTATCTACTACACTTCCACCAATCTTGATTGTGATCATTTCTAAACTGGGGTTAATGGAGTGTATCTGAGACCGTCCATTTCATCGAATCCACACATTACATTCATGTTCTGTATGGCCGAGCCGGCTGCCCCTTTCATGAGGTTGTCTGATGCTGATATTGCAATCAATCTGTGATTGTCTTCATCTATGTCAAAACCAATATCGCAAAAGTTTGAACCTACCAAGAATTTTGGATCTGGGAATTTATACAAACCTTTTTTGTCTCGGATTAATCTGACGAATCTTTCTTCTCCATATGTTTGGCGATATATTTTCCACAACTCCTTTTCGTCCATGTCTTTTTTCATAAATGTGTGGTTAGTACACAAAATTCCACGGACTACGTCTACTGCATGTGGACTCATTGATACGTGAATTTTCTTTCCGGCAATTTCACTCAACTCTTGTTCAATCTCCCCAGTGTGTCTGTGTTTGGCTGGTTTGTATGGTCTAATGACACCTGCTCTCATTGCATGTGCAGTACCAGAGCCTGATCCTGCACCCGATGAACCTATCTTAGAGTCTACTACAATGTGCTCAGTGTCTATGAGATCATTTCGAATTAACGGTGCAAGCGCCAACATCGATGTGACTGCCATGCAGCCTGGACATGATACCAGTTGTGCGTTTTTGATTTTCTCTCTGTGTAATTCTGGCACACCAAAGACTGATTTTGGCAGGTAATCTGGGTGTGGATGTTCCCATCCATACCACTTGTCATAATCTGCAGGGTTGTGTAACCTGTAATCTGCACTTAAATCGATAACTTTGATTCCTCTATCGTACAATGCTTTTACAATCTCTGTAGCGGTTCCATGTGGAACTGCGGTAAAGACAAGATCACACTTGTCAGATATTTTATCATAATCTAATTCGGAAAATGTCAGATCTGTAAACCCTTTCAAACTTGGTTGAATTCTGTGTAGATATTCTCCAACATGTTGTCTTGATGTAACCATTGCGATCTCCACATCTGGATGATTTACCAGCAGACGGAGTGTTTCTCCACCTACATAACCTGATGCTCCTACAACGCCTACTTTCATGATAACCATCCACGTAAGGAAGTATAATTTATTTCCTCACGTAGTTTAGGGCAAATTCTATCATTTCTCTTGGTATGTTTCGCTTCGCGACTCTGACCAAACCCTTGAATTCTACTGTGTTGTTAACTTCATGAACGACAAGTCCGTTTTTTTGATCCTCCATCATGTCTATCCCTAAAATGCCTCCGCCCATAGCTTTTGATGCCTGTACTGCCAGATCCTCAATCTCTTTTGTGATCTCACATATCTCAGGATCCGCACCTAAAGCAATGTTTGTCTTAAAACCACCTGATGATTTTCTATACATTGCTGCAATTGGCTGATCTCCCACTGTAATCACTCTGATGTCCCTTGGAGGTCTTTGCACCAATTCTTGTAAATAGTAAATTCTATCATGCGGACTGTCTGTGATGTCTCTTATTTCAAAAATGGCATCTGTCGTGTCTTTGTCTTTTAGTGGCATTACTCCGCGTCCCCAACTGCCGATCACTGGTTTGATTACGAGCGGATATCCTACTTTGTCTATGTTTTCAGATGCACTTTCGCTTGAAAATGAAAAATATGTTTTAGGAGTTGGAACGTTGTGTTTTTTCAATTGCAATGTCATAAACATCTTGTTTCCGCATAGGTTTGCGATTTCAAATTTATTGAGTACTGGCATTCCCATAAATTCTAGACTCGCAGTAAAATGAAGTCCTCTAAAATAACTGACACATCTTTCTAAAACCACATCTCCAAGATCATAATCCTCCCTTTTACTGTCGGTGTTGACCTGGGTGATTTTTGCATCAAGCATTACTGCATCGTGTCCAAGATCCGACGCTTCTTTTTGAAGCATCTTTTCTTCCGCTCTTAGGCGGTCAAACACGATACAAACTTTTGACATTACTCTCCCCAGTCTTCGCCTACGCTTTCTGCTTGTTTTAGCTCAACATTTGATCCGTCTTTTTTTGCGATTTCAAAGTCAGCACCACAATCAGGACAGGAGATGATTTCTCCTACCGAGGCATCGCCTGGGATGTTTAGTGTTGCATCACATTCTGGGCAGTTCATGTTTTTGATGACCTTTTCTTTTGTAATTTATTAGCTTCTGTTGACTGCATTCCCCACAATTCTACAAATCCTTTTGCCAGTCTCTGATCAAATGTTGATTCTGTGCCATATGTGGCTATGTTGTGACTGTACAGTGAGTTTCTTGACTTTCTTCCTACAACGCGGAGACTCCCTTTGAAGAGCTTTATCTTTACGGTGCCTGAGACTGATTTTTGGGACTCCTCTATGAATCCGTCTAGATCCTGCTTTAGTGGATCCTGCCATAATCCTGAATATGCAAGATATGCCCACTCATCATCGATTATTGATTTGAACTTGTTTTGGTGCTTTGTGTGAACCATCTTCTCTAGATCAGTGTGTGCCTCAATAAGGCATAATGCTCCTGGAGTCTCATAGACCTCACGCGATTTTATTCCGACAACTCGATCCTCAATGTGATCAACGATTCCCACTCCTGCATTGCCTGCCTTTTTGTTTATGTATTCGACTAGTTTTATTGGGTCTAGCTTTTTACCATCGACCTCCATTGGAATTCCTTTCTCAAATTTGATTTCTATGTATGTTGGTTTGTCTGGAAGATTTTTTGTTTTAACCCAAATGAATGCATCATCTGGTGGCTCATTGTAAGGATCCTCCAATACCCCTCCTTCTATTGCACGTCCCCATAGGTTTTGATCAATGCTGAATCTTTTTGCAACACTGTCGATTTCAATCCCGTGTTTCTTTGCAAATTTTAATTCTGTAACTCTATCCAGGTTTTTATCCCGAATTGGTGCGATAATTGGTAAATCAGAACCAGAACGTAGTGTGATGTCAAATCTTACTTGGTCATTTCCTTTTCCAGAGCAACCATGTGCAAGTGAGTCCACATTCTCTTTTTTAGCTATCTCCAATACTTTTTCGGCAATGAGTGGTCTTGCAAGTGCCGTTGCAAGACAATAT
>PFFZ01000098.1:0-1724 GCA_002781805.1 Nitrosopumilales archaeon CG15_BIG_FIL_POST_REV_8_21_14_020_37_12 | reverse complement strand
TGCCTTTATTGATGGAAAAATATACTTCTCTACAAACTCCTTTCTTGCATCTATGTTGTAGTGTTTTTTTACTCCGAGTTTTTTTGCCTTGGATGCAATCTTCTTTTGATCATCTCCTTGTCCAACATCGACTGTAACTGTAATTACATCCATGTCGTGTTCTTCTTGAAGATATTTTACGACAACTGAAGTGTCTAGGCCTCCAGAAAATGCAAGAATTCCTTTTTGAGTCATAAAACACATTCCCCGTTGTATTTTGGAATTTATCTTTTGTGTTAGGCTGAAAATTCTGAATAATTTTTGAAAATTTTCTCACTAGCTCAAGCTAAAATTCGGTGATTATTTAACCTCCGAATATAACGGTGTTTTATGAAAATTGGATCTGCAATACTGGCAGGAATTGCGGCAGTAGCCATCCTATCTATAATGGGAATTGTTTCAATCTCTGATGAATCTAGGCATGAAAATACAATCAGAGTGGCATATTTTCCAAACGTTGGTCATGCAGTCCCAGTCATTGGGATGGAAAAAGGGATCTTTGAAAATCAGATTGGATCTGATGTAAAAATAAAATCGATGTTGTTTGATAGTGGGCCTCAGGTAATTGAATCTCTGTTTGCTGGCTCTGTCGATATTGCATATGTGGGACCCGGTCCTGCAATTAATGGATTTTTAAAATCTGAGAATCACAGTGTAAAGATTCTCTCTGGCGCTGCAAGTGGTGGCGCAAGCTTTGTAATTCATCCTGACTCTGTAATTATTTCTGCATCTGATCTTCCAGGAAAAAGAATTGCAGCACCCCAAATTGGAAACACGCAAGATGTTTCTCTGCGAAATTATTTAACTGAAAATGGACTAAAACCAGCTGAAAAAGGCGGCTCGGTTGTTGTATTAAACATTGCAAATCCTGAAATTTACACATTGTTTACAAAGGGGGAGATTGACGGTGCATGGGTTCCAGAACCCTGGGCATCTATTCTTGTACAGGAATTGGGCGGCCATAGATTATTTTATGAAGAGGATCTCTGGCCTGATAGAAGGTTTGCATCAGTAGTGTTGATTGGCAGAGAAGAGTTTGTAAATGAAAATCCTGAATTAATAAAAAAATGGCTAGACTCTCATCAACAAACAATTGACTGGATAAATGAAAACCCTGAAGAAACCCGAGTTATCTTTAACCAATTTATGAAAAAACATCTTGGAAAACCATTGGCTGATTCCATTGTTGATGAGTCATTATCTAATTTAGAGATTACATCTGATCCTATCCCTAACTCTATAATGACATTTGCTAAGCGGGCAGACTCTTTAGGATATCTTGGACGACATGGATACGACTTGGATGGTATATTCCTTGACATAAATTCAAATGCCCAACTACCGGAGGTTTTATCACTGCATGACAAAACTTGAAGCTAAGAACATTGTGAAATATTTCAAGCATGATAGCCACCAACTCAAGGCACTGGGCGGTGTGAATCTCGAAATTGATGACGGCGAGTTTGTCTGTCTTGTGGGTCCCTCTGGATGTGGAAAATCAACATTTCTTCGAATTGTGGCTGGACTGGAAACTCCTGATGAGGGCCAAGTCCTATTTGATGGAAAGCCTGTGACTGCAACTGGACCTGAGAGAATCATGGTGTTTCAGGAAGGGGCTCTTTTCCCATGGCTTCGGGTTCAGGATAATGTGGAGTTTGGACTGAAGATGGCAGGAATTCCAAAAG
>PFFZ01000052.1 GCA_002781805.1 Nitrosopumilales archaeon CG15_BIG_FIL_POST_REV_8_21_14_020_37_12 | reverse complement strand
GGAGTATCTCATTAATTCTTCAGGTTCTAATTCCAATTTCTTCTATTTGTCAAAAGAAAGTAGAGTTGTTTATCAAAGGCGGTACTGACGTTCTTTGGAGTCCAACCATGGATTACACTCGATATGTTTTGGGAGAAGCATATTCAAGAATGGGAATAAATGTTTCAATGAAATTGATTAAACGTGGATATTATCCTAAGGGTGGTGGAGAAGTAAAATTAGAAATTTTTCCATCTCAAATTAAATCAATTTCATTAATTAAGAGAAACACCAAGAAAATAAAATTATTTTGTTCATTTTCGAAATTACCAGAACAGATAATACAAGAGAAATGCAAAAAAATTGAATTAGAATTAATTAAAAATAAATTTGACGTGGAATTTAGTATTAAAAAAGAAGATGCAAATGATTCAGGATCTTCGATATTAATTGCAAGTATAGATAACAATTCAATTATTGGTGTTGATAGTGTATATGATAAAAAAATTAATGAGTTTAATTTAGATTTGAATAAGATTACTAAAAATCAGTTAGGAATTGATGAAAATCTTGCAGATATGTTGGTGCTGCCTGCAAGCCTAACAAATGACATGACTATATTTACAGTACCAAAAATTTCAAAACATTTAGAAACAAATCTCTATGTTGCTTCAAAATTTACAAGATGCAAATATGGAATTGGAAAAATACCAGGTGGATTTGAAGTTAGAATAGAAGGAGTTTTAGACACCAGCATCTAACAATGATGCAAAAAATAGGATTGTAATAGATATAACTACGGTAATTTCGCCAAGAATGATGATTTTTTTTCTTAATTTTTGAATTTGTTCTTGAGTCAGTTGTTTGTCCATTATTTTTTGCTCCACATCTTTTCGAATTACTCTTACATGAATTACATATGTAATGATTAATACTATTACCAAAATTATTTTGATTGAAAGATATGTTCCGTAGCTTGTACCAAGTAATAATTCAGGTTTACTCAGTAGCATATGGGAATTATATAGTCCAGTTCCCATGAGAATTATTAATGACGGAATGGCAATTTTGTTAAATCTTTTTCCAACCTTGATCATTATTTGTAATCTTTCTTCAATTGAATTAGACAGTGTTTTGAGTAATGGAGAGAAAACAACTCCAATGAATAGTGAACCTCCAACCCAAATTGCAGCGGAAATTAAATGAATCCATGTAATAATTGCCTGTTCTAGAGGTGACACAATATGTTATGTCTTAGTTCAAATATTATGTATTTGGATCTTGACAACCTTTTTTAGTTGTACATAATGTGATACCAGTAAATTGGCACTTCAGAGTAAGATGATTGTTTATGCAGCAATAGCAGGATTACTAGCGATGATGGGAGGAATTGTATATTATGCTAGTTTAGACAATCCACAGTTAGAACAGGTTGAAATTAGATTAGATAGTGTAAAAATAATAGACGTAAATAGAATTGAGAATACCGCAAAGTTAGAAGTTACATTTAGTGTAAAAAATCCAAGTGAAAAAACATTTACAGTTCCAGTAATTAGTTATCAGTTATTTGCCAATGGTGTATTATTAGGATCAGGACAGTATTCTACAGAGGATATTTCAATGCCAGGTAGAGCTATATTTTATTCAGGTGTAGAGATTCCATTAAAAAACACGTTTGTTCTTGTCAGGTCTAATGTAGATTCTGGAATATACGACTCAGTTACGAATGGAGATATTACCAATTTTTCTGCTGAGGGCAGCATTACGACTGAGACGTCTTGGAGTGTAATTGAAAAAGAGTTTCAGACTAGTTTAAATTAAAAAGTGGGCCGAGTGAGATTCGAACTCACGATCACCGCCGTGTCGAGGCGGTATCCTAACCAGCTAGACTACCGGCCCATTGAAGTACAAGACTAACTACTGACATTATTAACGTTTAACAAAAGCATGAATTAAGAAGAATATAGGTTAAAAGAATTGTCTGAATTTACGGAGGATGAGAAAAAGGGATTTTACAAGGCCGTTTATTCTAGAAGAGATGTCAGATCTCATTTTATATCAAAGCCTATTAAAAATGAGATTTTATCTAAAATTCTAAACGCCGCTCATCATGCGCCATCAGTTGGTTTTTCTCAACCATGGAATTTCATATTGATTAAGGATGATTTAACAAAAAAGAAAATCAAAGAATCTTTTGAGATTGAAAAAGAGAAGGCATCACATCATGTTGAAGAGCCAAACAGATCAAAATATCTTTCATTCAAGCTTGAGGGCATTTTAGAGTCTTCTATCAATATTTGTGTGACATATGATCCTTCAAAATTCGGTCCATTTGTAATAGGAAGATCCAGCATTCCAGAAGCAGGATTGTACAGTGTTTGTTGTGCAATTCAAAATTTGTGGCTTGCAGCAAGGACAGAGGGAATAGGTCTTGGATGGGTAAGTATTCTGTCCAATGAAACATTAAAAGATGTTTTAAAATTACCTGAGCATGTTGTGCCAATAGCATATCTATGTTTAGGATATGTTGATGAATTTGCAGAAAAACCGGATCTTGAAAAAGCTGGTTGGCTTCCCAGACTTGAGCTTAAAGACGTAGTTTATTTTGAGAAATGGGAAGAAAAGGAAAATTCAGAATGGCAAGAGATTCAAGAGATGATTAAAACCAATCTTGATTACGCTTAAATAATTACAAGTATTTTTTTTTTGCTGGGTTTGTAGCGCAGAGTCATTTTTGACGCGAAACATGGATAGCGCAGTAGCCTCCTAAGTTACAGGTCGAGGGATCGAAGCCCTCCAAACCCGTTTTAAATTTTATAATGAATTTAAATACAGATGATTAGAGCTTGAGATATGAAAGTTGTTGTGGTATCTGGTAGTCCAAGAAAAAATAGCAACACTCAACTAATAATGAGATATGTTGTAGAATATACAAAAATAAAAAATGTTGATGTAGAATTTATCAATATTTCAGAAGGTCAAATTGAATGTTATAAAGGACCTGATGAGAATTATAATGAAGCAACAAAAAATGCAGCTAATGCTTTGATGGATGCCGACGTTTGGTTAATTGGAACACCTATTTACAATTCATTTTTTAGCTCAGCGTTAAAAAACTTGTTTGAATATGTAAACTATAAAAAAACCGTAGGAAAAGTTGCAGGAATGGTCATAGTAGCTGCAGGAAATATTGGATTTATTGATGTTCAAACTCTAGTCACGCAATTATTATCATATTTCCGAGTAATTACAAATCCACAAGCTGTGTTTCTCACCACAGAATCAATTTCAGATGGCGGTTTTACTGATGATGATGCTAAAAAAAGATTAAGAGACATGGTTGACAGTACTCTAGAAATAGCATCTAAATTATGTTAATTTAGATATTTAGAATCTAGTCTGAATAGTAATTGTGTTAGATTATGATAAGATTACTAAGAATTGAGATCTAAACATTGAAAAAATTTGTCAGCAATTATTGGATGTTTGTTTCTGTAATACATTATCAATTATATTTTTAGTCTTAGATTTTATCAAAATATTTTCACATAAATAATCTAATTATCAAATTTCTAATATGATAAAATCTGAAAATAAAGTTTTCAATTATATGTTTATAGTTAATTGAGTCATTAGAATACTCTCATGGAAAAGTCAAATATCAAGAAAGAGTTGAATTACATTATGAGCAAAGTCGATCCAACTGAATTATGTTCATGTAAATGTCATTATGGTGGAGCAGTGAGTTGTCCAATGTGCAAAAATAATCATGGCATTTCTTGCTGCCATTGTAAGGATTAGTCTACTTTTTCTTACCAGATGCTAACATCTTAAGATTAGCAAGTTCTGTTTTTAGAGATTCAATCTGTACCAGTGTCTGAAGATTTGATATTTCTTGATTCAATCTGTCAATTTCTTCATCTTTAAGTTTGACATATTCCTTTAATTGGTTTAGTTCTTCAGACAGATGATTTTGTGCTTGTTTAATCTCTGTATAACTAATTTGATCCATATTTGAAGCAAATACTTGCGTGGTTTGTGAATTACTCAAGCTTTTTTTTTCACCGTGAGAGTGATTAGCCTCAAATTTTTTCACGTAATCAGCACTTTTCTGTGAGATCCAACATGTAAAAGTTAGAAACCAAGTTATTGGTACTGCCATGATGAATACAAAATTTAGTATGGGTGCAAAGTCTACAAAGTAGGGCCAAAGTCCTGTCAAAACAGCTGCAAATACTCCAGTCACCACTGTAGCCAGATGGTTTCCAAGATATCCCATAATTTATGGGAAAAATTCATTGTTTATAATAGTAATGCTGAAACCAAAAAATGAGATTAAAAAGAAAAAGGAGTCGAGTTTATTCGTCTTCTTCAGGGGTTGCTGATTTAGGCATGTCAGATTGTAAGATCTGGATTTTTTGTAATAGTTCGGTTCGTAGATCTCTTGCAACTCTTCTAACAGTTGGTCTTGGGACACCTAATTCATCAACGACTTTGGTGTAGATGTCTTGTTTGTCAGTAACTCCCTTGTCAAGATAAGAATTAATTGCTTCTTTAATGATCGTGCTTTGGTTTGTACGATTCAACGAATTCTAGATTTTAATTGTTCTATATAAGACTATAACTTCTGAAATCAAATTTTTTAATCATGACTTTGAAGAATGCCTAAAGATGGGAAATCCAAAATTTCTTTTGAAACTCTAAAATTCACAGTATATACGAAAAGCGTACTGTTAGTTGTGGATTTTTCAATTTAGATAAAGTAATTTGAGAATTTTTAAAATATTACAAAAAGACTCTTATGATAAGACTGTAAATATCGGATAGTGAATACGGTAAAAATAGAAACTAACTTTGGAAATATTTTATTTAAACTGCTTCCTGAACAAGCACCAGAAACAGTAAGGAATTTTGAAAAATTAGCAAAAAGTGGATTTTATGATGGAACACTATTTCATAGAGTTATTCCTGGATTTATGATTCAGGGAGGGGATCCAAATACAAAAAATGCAAATAAGAGTTCATGGGGAATGGGTGGACCTGGATATACTATAAAAGCGGAATTTAACTCCAGATCACATCTTCGTGGTATTGTCTCTATGGCAAGAGCTCAAGATCCTGATAGTGCAGGTTCTCAGTTTTTTATTGTAACTACCGATAGTACATTTCTAGACAGACAATATACTGTATTTGGAGAAGTGGTAGAAGGAATGGATGTTGCAGATAAGATTGTCAAATTGCAACGCGATCAAAATGATTGCCCCCTAGAAGAAGCCAAAATGCTTCATGTTACAGTGGAATAGATGAACAGAAAGAATTTTGGGTTTTTTGTTATTTTACTACTTGTATCAACCATTCCAGTAGTTTATGGTCAAATTTCTGTTGGTGAATATGCGATACAAAGATCCGTAGAGATAGTCATAGATTCTGCAGGAAGTGTTCATGTTAAACATACTTTGGCTCCTACTGGTACCCCAAAACAGATTGAATTGATTAAGGGAGTTGTTTCAAATGTTATGGTAACTGACGAAAACGGTCAAGAACAGTTATTTTCAATGCTTGGAGAATATGGAGTTTTAGTTATGCCATCCAATGAAGAAATTTTGGTTGAGTACGATCTTGAGGATTCACTTTATCAAAAAAATGGAGTTTGGACGTGGGATTTCAGATATCTAAAAACAACTTCTTTTATTTTCCCTGAAGAAGTTGATTTGATCTTTTCAAATGGAAAACCAGTTTATTTAGATGATAAAAAAGGGATTGCCTGTCACGGATGCCAAATGATTTTAGAATATTCTGTTGATGAACCAACAAGTTTTAAAAATGTAGTTTGGGAAGATAGGGAATTCATAGTTGAAATTAGAAGTCATGCAGGCATAGATGAATTTGTTTTTGATCAACCAACAAAAAGCATAGCATTTGATGTTACAGAAGAAGATAGATTTGTTACGACAATTGTTCCTTTAGAATTGTTGTGGGGACCATATGAGGTATTTCTAGAGGATGAAAGAATTCTGGCTTATGATTATATCAATAATGGAACGCATGTTTGGTTAGTTATGAAGCCAGATATTCAAGGGGAAATTTCAATCATAGGCACGACGGTTGTTCCAGAATTTTCAATAATAGTGCCATTAGCAATTGGCTTTTTGATGATAATAATTTTGCCGATGATAAGAAAAATTAATCTCCACTAGAGCCACAAGAACAAAAGCCATATTCATCTATACGGACTTCACATATGGGGCATTTTTCACCATAATCAACCTCCCAAGGTTCTTTACCATAAAGTTTGTAATGATCATCTATCTCAATAGGAATTTCACGCTTTTTTTCCAATGATTTGTATACACGATTAAACTATACATATATTGTCGACTAGCGATGAAAATTGAATGCGGATGTCATTGTATAAAGTGCGGAAGTATGGAATTAGAATCTAACAGGACAGGGCAGATTGAAAGTGATGGGTATTTTGATATGCATCACACGTGTAAACAATGCAATACTCATTTTGATCATCTAGACGGTCAAATTTTTAATAATTGTCAAAAATGTCAATACAAAGTTAGTTAGTAACTAATGTTTTTTGAACAAAGTAATGAGTTCTATTTGCTTGTGAATTTTTGGATATTTCTCTAGTGGATGCCATTTTAGCTAGAGACTTTGATACGTCAAGTGGACTAGCAGCCCAGCCATATTCTCGTAATTGTACTACAGTTTCAGTAACTGTTCTTGGAGAATTGAAAAAACCACTTGTTTCCAGAATACGCAGTTTTGATTTAATTTCATGAGAAGCAATTGATTTAGGTTCATTAAATTCCGGTTCAAACGCCTCGGCATCATCCAAGTACTCTAAACCATATTGATTTGGTTGAGAATTTTGAGATGGAGTGAATTCCTGAGTGTTATTTTCATACACGACTTTAGCCTGATTTTCTTGTAATAACTTTGAGATGTTTTCTACAATACCATCTAGAGTATTATTATCCACGTAGAAATCCCTAGAATCAACCTCGATTTCATTGTCGCCTATTTTCAGTTTTATTCGTGCCATTCACTAATAAACCATGAAATTTTGATTTATTTTGTTAGCTCTAAGTAGCTTTAAGATTAGATCAAAACTTTTACACATGTTATTTGGTTTTTTTTCCTTTTGGATTAAAAAGGGATTTAGATAATATTTCTCATGAGAGCAGCAAAGAAGGTCATAATCATAGTTTCCATAATAGCATTAGGAATTTTTGGATATTCACAGTATGTATTGGCATCTCAAATAGACGTAATTATTACTCAAAGTAATCTGATTGAAGAAAATGAAAAAGAGTCAAAATATGATGTAGAGATTGAATTTCAAAATCCATCACTTCTAGTTTTAACGGCCGGTGTAACAGAATTTTTCATATTAGCAGATGACGAAATAATTGGAAAAGGAAAGTTGGATTCTTTTATTTTACCTTCATTGGGAAATAGTTTGGTCAAAGGGACATTTACAACTACTTCGGATTCAAATTCTGATACTCCTGTTGTAAAAATTACTGGGATTACAAAATATGATGTTTTTATAACATCTATTGAAGTTCCGTTTATTTATTATCCAACAGAAGAACAGGCAAGAGAATTTATACATCAAAATTAGTTTTTTAAAGGAATGCTTACTGTTTTTGGTTCAACTGCATTAGATACTATTAGAACTCCAAGAAAAATTCTAAAGGATGTATTAGGTGGTGCTGCAACATTTGCAGCTATTTCAGCTAGTAATTTTGTAAAAACTGGATTGATAGCGGTTGTAGGAAGTGATTTTCCAAAAGAGCATCACAAAGTTCTATCAAAACATCTTGATTTGCAAGGATTAACTGTTAAAGAAGGAAAAACTTTCCGTTATGATGGAAGTTATGATAAAACTTTGAGTGTTAGAGAAACTTTGAAGACTGAACTAAATGTACTTGCAGAATTCAAACCAACTGTACCTGAAAAATACAGAAAATCTCAATTTGTTTATCTGGCTAACAATGATCCTGACCAAAATTCGGCTTTAATCAAGGAGTTTGATAAAGTGAAATTTTCTATGTGTGATACTATAGAATTCTGGATATCTACAAAACGAGAATCGGTCATCAAGATGATTAAAGCAGTCGATGCAGTTGTGATAAATGATGAAGAAGCAAAATTGCTCACAAAGGAATTTAATTTAATCAAATGTGCAAAAAAAATTATGAGTTGGGGTGCAAAATATGTTATAATTAAAAAAGGA
>PFFZ01000049.1:8519-10912 GCA_002781805.1 Nitrosopumilales archaeon CG15_BIG_FIL_POST_REV_8_21_14_020_37_12 | reverse complement strand
TGCATTGATTGTTTGAGCATAAACGTTAGGAACAACTGAGATACCAATAGAAAATACAAGAAGCAAAAGGAAAATTCCTCCAATCGAGAATCTATTCATAAATTTAATCCGTCTCATCTCTCACTTAAATCTTAAAGAGGATTTGTCTTTTTTGTATTTCTTGATTGAGTATCATTAATCCGTAATGCTCTTTAACTATGTCCTTGAGCGCTGATATTTGGCCAAATCTGGTTTTGTTGCAGCATTTTGATATTGTCTTATTCTTTCTGCAATCATTCTGTATAATGATCTGAATTGATCCTTGGTTTTGTCTGAGAGAAAATCTGTCTCTTCCAAAGCAATTTTTTCACAAATATATCTGGTAATCTCCTCGTTGTCGAATTTTCCCCAATCATCTTCCCTATGATCCTCCCATATGCTTGCAAGGCTTTCTAATACCCCCTTCTTTTCTTTAGATAGAATGTCTTGGGGTGTGAGGTTTGAGTACCCCTCATGTCTTAACTTGATTTCATATGTCTGGTTTACTGCATGCAAATAGTCCTCAAGAACGATATAATCCTCAATCGACTCTAGCTTTTTTGCCTCTCTTTCAAAGAATATTGTTTGGATGGGCGAAAAGTCATTTGAGCCAAGTTGTGATGAGATCTGTTTTGATTCATCTGAATTGTCAAGCAGGATAAATGTCCTGTATCCATGGTTTCTGTAAAAAATTGCCAATGGCAATACTGAATTTTTACTATATGCAGCTACCACATTTAGCGGATTCATTGAGATATTTGGATCCTGCAAAAATTTGTCAAATGCATTGAGATACATTGCATCTGACATTGTTTCTACAATTATGACTGGTCTTGAATTAGTTCCAATCTCTCTGTCTACTATTGATTCCACCAACCCTCTTGACAACCCATAAAGAATCGGCGTTAGTGTCTTGTCGTCTGCATTCCAATAGTCATAAAATATCCTACTGAGGTGCTTTTTTCTATCAAGCTCTACGACCAAAAGATTTCCCGGAGTATAGTCAAAAATCATAAATGGTGAGTGAGTTGCATACAGAACTTGGTTTGATCCTGCCAACCCTCTTAACAAATCAGAAATTCCCATCTGTTGTGTTGGATGAAGATTCCTGGCAGGTTCGTCTAAAAGGAGTATTGCCTCTTTTAGTTCTGCCCTCTGTGTCTCAGCTGCAAAGTTTACAATAAATGAAAAAGTCCACTTGAATCCTTCTGCCCTTCTGTTTAACAGACCTGTATTGGTAATTGTCCCGTCTTTGTGCACATCTGAAATTACCACACTCATGATGTTTCCCGGATTGTATCTCAAATCAACATGAATGGGATCTCCCTTCCATGCTGGATTGAGCTTACTTGTTAGTCTGTTACTTGCAGTATTGAGAATCTTTATGCATTTTGAAGGAGTCTCTTTGACCTCGTCTAATTCTTTGATGTCTAGTTCTGCCAAGTAAAAGAGATTCCTAACTGTCTCTGCTTTGTCAAACTCCTCGATGTACTCAATTGATTCTGTTCTCCCTCTCTCCTCTCTTAGGTATTCATTTAGGTTGATGTTTCCGTAGATTTTCTTATAGTCTGAAAAGTACACAAATCGTGGATGTAGCTGCGATGCAAGAAAATTTTCTAGTGCAGTCTTTTCACTTTCCCCGCTAAGAAAGTTTGAAAACTGATTTTCCGGATTTTCGTATATCTTTTCCCATTCTTGTATTACTTTTGGTTCCTGAATTGCTATAACGTGAAATTGATTGCTAAATTCTGCTATACCGCTGTCAAACGATTCTTGGTTCTTTGGCGGGCTGCCCTCAAAGAAACTGGTGTCTATCTGGATTCTGAGATGGTTTGGGATTGTGTCTAAAAAGCTAATTATTTTTTTTGTAAAATTTTCCCAAGAGTTTAATCCTTTATTCGCATCTTCGCTTAACTGGATATCGTCAAACTCGTATTGGACTTTTGGGTTGTTGTTGGTTCTATAGAGTCTTATTTTTCTAATCTCCGGCAAATTTGGAAATCTCTCTTTTATGAGTCTGATCTCATTGGAACTTAATTCAAATTCTCCCTCTGCAAGCCTGATTTCATTTTTCAACTCCTCTGACATCTCGTCACAAAGGTCCAATTCTGAAATAATCTCGTCTTTATTTAGAAGAGTTAATGCTTGAAGGATTGTTGTCTTTCCACTCTCGTTTCTTCCAACAAATGCAGCCAAGTCACCAACGTTGATTTCACCAGAGTCATGAATGCAACGGTATGCTCTCACTCGAAATTTTCTAAGTCGCATAAAGCGATATTTAGTTGGCTACGATTTAACTCATTCGTCACATTCATAGTCATTTCCCAAAGTTACTAAATAGATGTTGACTACAGAAAAACAAGAATTATCTGAAT
>PFFZ01000049.1:7197-8498 GCA_002781805.1 Nitrosopumilales archaeon CG15_BIG_FIL_POST_REV_8_21_14_020_37_12 | reverse complement strand
TGTCATTCCCATCAATTCTATGTGATGCGATCCGCCCTTTTCAGATTTATAATTTCTAATATGCCTATGTGATTGTGCACTTTCAAGAATCTAATTGTACATTATGGCACTTCAGATACCGCTTTGCATATTTCGGAAAATACTGAAAACCAAATCTGTTTCTCAATAATTGCCGTATCTTGATGCGCGTATGTCACATGTTATGTTGATTAATCATATCAAAATAATTTGTGTTTTTATGATGGTTAAATTTTATTTATAATGCCAATTTTTTATTTAAGTCTGTTTGAAATATGTTTGATTTTCAAATAATCTTTAATTTTTTAAATGATTTCTCTTAAATATTATTTTTAATTACTCTACATGATGACAACTGCTTTTATTTTAATAAATAGCAAATTAGGCAAAGAAAATGATATCATTGAAGATCTAAAACATATTGATTCTGTCAAAGAAGTACGTGGTACATTTGGTGCATATGATATAATTGCAAAAGTGGAAAATGATAAAAAAGATGATCTACGTGATGTGATTACTTGGGGAATCAGAAAGATGGATAATGTTAGATCTACTCTTACCTTGATGGAAGTCACAGAACAAAACTAATTATAATATGTTAAAACTATTGAATGCATGTGCTGATTCGCCATTTTCATCTATTCATTAACAGTGTTCTCAAAACGATGCCATTATCTGTAATGATATCTATTAAATCACATCTCCATTGATGCTATTTTGCATGCATGCTGTTTTTTCACCTTTTGAATGATCAATAATTGTTATCTCTTCGTCAAATTTTTTGTTTGGAATTAGCATCTCTTTTTTTGTGTTGTCTAAATGGACAATGGTTTTTGTAAGTCCAATCTGCGTGATTATTCCGTGTTTTCCTTTAAACTCGATCTTGTTGCCTACGTTGATTCTTCTTCCTAGTGATATGCTCATACCTGAAATTGCATTTTGTAGTTTGTTCAGATATACAAACGTAAAAAACAACAAAAACGCACTCAATGAAGTGACCACTTCTATTGCAGGTGAAAGAATTTTCATGTTGCTTGCAATGTATATTATCTCAATTATTGCAATTATTATGAAGATAACTCCAGTTGCTTTGTGAGAGCCTGACAGTGTCTTAAATTTTGTATATTCTACAACTTTAATAGTTATTACGATAATCCCGGTAATGGCAACAGATAAAATTACGTTCAAAATATTCTGCTCCATTTTATTTTAATTGATGAAATTTGAATAAAACAATCTATTCTATTTCATTATGATATTCCCAGTTTTAGCTTATTTTATAG
>PFFZ01000049.1:2657-6999 GCA_002781805.1 Nitrosopumilales archaeon CG15_BIG_FIL_POST_REV_8_21_14_020_37_12 | reverse complement strand
CGAACTTCAAAAGATTGGGGGCGTTGAGGAAGCTATTCCTGTATATGGATCATATGATTGCGTTGTAAAGACCGAAAAGATGCCTCCTGAGGATATTGTGGAATTAGTTTCATCAACTATCCGTTTTTTAGATAACGTGCATACTGTTCTAACTCTGTATTCTGCGCCTCCAAAATTCCTTCAAGACCTCAATGTTCGATAGTCCAAGACTCACCATTTTCATCTATGATGAGTCTATAGTAGTGGAAAATAAAAGAGGCAGGCAAAAACAATTTCCGCGCTGTGGTATTACAAATGTTGAATAATTCATTTTTGATATGGCCAAGCATGGAAAACTCGATGAGCTGCTGGTTGAATAAAAAATATAGCTGAATTTCAACTTACAAGCTTACAAAAGATTAACTTTTCTAATTTAGATGATATCAATATGTCACAAACAGAAAATCTGGTTGAAAATCTGGTTGACAAATTTCAGAAAAATGGACTTGATGTATTATATGCTAAATGTAATGGGTATCCTGAACCTGTTGAGGTTCAAGGAGCAGTTCCAGACGTCGTTGCCTGGGATTCCTTTAAAGAATTATATCACTTGGGGGTAGTAGCTGACAGTCAATCAATTCGCACTGATGAGACTAAAGAAAAGATGAATGTATTATCAAAGATGATGATGAGTAAGGGGGCGTCTGAAGGAAAACTCCTTCCGCTTTATTTGGGGGTCAAACAAGATGCAAGCGAAATTGCTGATCAAAGAATTCAAGATACAACTCTGGAATCACAGAACAACATACAAAAAATAATAATTTGAAAATGACTGAGATCAAATTCAGAACCCCACTAGTCAGTGATGCACATTCAATACACAAATTGGTAAGAGATAACAAGCCACTTGATGAAAATTCCCTTTATCTGTATGTGCTTCTTTGCCATCATTTCTCTGATACCTGTGTAGTAGCAGAGCATGACTCGAAGGTGATTGGGTTTCTCTCAGCCTTTGTTTCTCCAAAGACATCTGATACTCTGTTTGTCTGGCAGGCAGCTGTAGATGCTAAATTTCGAAATCAGGGTATTGCCAAAGAGCTTGTGTTTTCTGCCTTGTCTCAAACGGGACCTTCTGTCAGATATGTTGAGGCTACAGTAACGCCTTCAAACACGGCTTCTCTGAAATTCTTACAGAATTTTGCAGCAGAACTTGATGCAGAATTTAAGAAAAAACCCTTGTTTTCATCTGAAATTTTGGGCAAGGATCACGAACAAGAAGATCTAGTGAGAATAGGTCCCATTCAAAAGAATCTACTGGAGGTCACAGCATGAAACAAATCAACGCTGTTGAATCCAATGTACGCTCGTATTGCCGTTCCTACCCAATAATGTTTGAAAAAGCGCAAGGTGCTTTTCTTTTAGACAAAACCGGAAAAAAATATCTTGACTTTCTTTGCGGTGCTGGGTCTTTAAATTATGGCCATAACAATCCTGTACTAAAAAAGGAGATTTTGGATTATCTGAACAAGGATGGAATAGTGCATAGCTTGGATCTTGCAACAACATCTAAGGAAGAGTTTCTAACTTCTTTTGTCAATCGTATCCTTGCACCTAGGCACCTAAACTACAAAGTACAGTTTACTGGACCTACCGGAACAAATGCTGTTGAAGCTGCATTGAAGATTGCTAGAAAAATTACAAACAGAACAAAAATCATTTCATTTACAAACGGCTTTCATGGCGTTACATTGGGATCTCTGGCTGCCACTGGGAATTCCCATCATCGAGGTGGAGCTGGAATCTCTCTAAACGATGTAACATTTATGCCGTATGATGAATACATGGGAAAAAAAACAAACACCATTGATTACATTCGACGTGTTCTAGAAGATAACAGTAGTGGGGTTGATCTTCCAGCTGCAGTAATTTTAGAAACCGTTCAGGGCGAAGGAGGAATCAACATAGCAAGCTCAAAGTGGCTTCAATCCCTCCAGGAATTGTGCCATGAGTTTGGAATTTTATTGATTGTTGATGACATTCAGGTTGGATGCGGTCGTACTGGCACATTTTTCAGTTTTGAGAATGCTGGTATAGAACCGGACATGATCATAATGTCTAAATCGCTTAGCGGATTTGGCCTGCCATTTTCTATATTACTGCTAAAACCCGAATACGATCAATGGAAACCAGGTGAACACAATGGAACCTTTAGAGGAAACAATCTTGCATTTGTCACTGCCAAGACTGCCATTGATCACTTTTGGACCACTCAGGAATTTGAAGCAGAAATAATCCTGAAATCACACATTCTACGAGATAGATTAATTAAAATTTCACGAGAGACACTCTCACCCGAAATAGAGGTTAGGGGCAAAGGACTCGTATATGGAATAGACTGTATCCTCTCTGATCTGGCAACTGCCATTCGCCAAAAATGCTTTGAAAACGGGATGATTCTTGAGACATGCGGCTCTGATGATCAGGTGGTAAAACTGTTGCCCCCGCTAACTATTTCCGAAAATGAACTTCAACTAGGACTGGATATTTTAGAGAAAAGTATCCGTCAGGTTATGCAAGAGTCTGACTTTCAAAAACAACTAGAGGAGGAAATCATCCAAAAATGATTGTACGTAATATTGAATCGTTACGTAACACGGAAAAAGAAGTAAAGACCAATAATTGGTCAAGTACCAGACTTCTTCTTCAGGAAGATGACATGGGATTTTCATTTCACGAAACGATTCTTTATCCTGACACTGAAACAAAAATTTGGTACAAAAATCACCTTGAGGCAGTTTATTGCATTGAGGGTATTGGTGAAATTGAAGAAGAAAACGGAATTAAACACAACATATCAACTGGAACAATCTATGCATTGGATAAACACGACAAACATACCCTCAGGGCTTTTTCTAAAATGAGAATGATTTGTGTCTTTAATCCTGCACTTGTTGGCCCTGAAACACATGACTCTGAGGGTGTCTATCCGTTGCTGACAACTGGAGAAAGAAATGACTAACAACAAATCTGAGCTGGACTTTTATCCTACTAGGGTTGATTCTGAATCAAAAATTCTGCCAAGAACTGACCCTGTCATTTATTCTGATTCTGTTTCACCTCTGTCAAAGGAACAAACTAGTTTTTTTGAGGAAAACGGCTACTTGATTTTTGAAAGTCTGTTTTCTCTGGAGGAAGTCAAAAAGCTGTTTGAAGAACTAGCTGCAATCTCTCTTGATGAATCCAAGAAGACCATGCCCCAATTCATTTTAGAAGAAACAGAAAAAGATGTGCGCTCAATATTTGAAATACACAAAATAAGCAACATGTTTGATATGCTCTGCCAAGACAAGAGAATCTCAGACGTGGCAAGACAGCTTTTGGGCAGTGACATCTACATACACCAGTCACGTGTAAACCTAAAGCCTGGGTTTGACGGTAAGGAATTCTACTGGCATTCTGATTTTGAGACCTGGCATTCTGAAGACGGAATGCCAAACATGCGTGCAATATCTTGCTCTATAGGCCTTACACAAAACTATGAATTCAATGGACCCTTGATGGTGATACCTGGCTCTCACAAGAAATTTGTCTCCTGCAGTGGCAAAACTCCGTCTGATCATTATAAACAATCTCTGAAAAGACAGGAAATTGGAACCCCTGATAAGCAAATCTTGGAAAGAATGGCACTTGATGGAAATATAGTTTCTGCAAAAGGAGATCCTGGAACTGTGATCTTTTTTGATTGTAATATAATGCACGGCTCAAATGGAAACATCACTCCATATCCCAGAAGCAATGCGTTTTTTGTATTCAACAGTGTGCATAATCAACTTGTGGAACCGTTTTGTGGTCTGAAACCAAGACCTGATTATATTGCATCACGAGATTTTACGCCTATCGGCTCTGTTGATAACTTTCTAACTAATTCCGATTGAATTTTTCATCATCTTGAAGCATGCATGAAAATTAAAGTGGTATATCATGTAGAATCGTCAATTCTTACAAAAATGTATTTGAAATATTAAAAATCATAACATCTTATTTCAGGCCTAATACTTTTAATGAATAGTACATTATAATACCCATGATTGATTTTGAGAATACTTCCGCAGAGTTTCTGGAACTTGCCAGCGAGGTCCGACTCAGAATTTTATCTGAATTGATGGAAAAACCGTCACGTGTAACCATGATGGCAAAAAAATTCAATACATCTGCCCAAGAAATTCATAGAAATTTTGACCGCATGGTAAATTCCGGATTAATCTCAAAACAAAAAGACAATTATTATACAATCACTACGTTTGGCAGAGCCGTTTACAGCCAGATTCCGTCTATATCGTATCTCTCTGAAAACAAGAAATAC
>PFFZ01000049.1:0-2646 GCA_002781805.1 Nitrosopumilales archaeon CG15_BIG_FIL_POST_REV_8_21_14_020_37_12 | reverse complement strand
CCTGGAAGAAAATCTACCGAACTGCAGATGATTACATCTTTAATGTACTGTCTGAAACACCGCTGGATCTGATAGATCTGATGATCAAACGGGTAAAAAGAGGAACAAAATATCGCCATATTATCTCCGAGAATGCCTATATTCCAAAAGGCAGAAAGAAACTGCTTGAAAAATCTGGGTTTTACCCGTTACTGGAGTCTGGAAAAATTGAACGACGTATGTTAAACTCTGTAGATGTCTCTGTTATCTTAAATGAAACGTCTGCAGGTATTATGTTTCCTGACTTGAGTGGAAAGCCGGATCTTCGTTCTATGTTTTACAGTCAAGATGAGGTCTTTAGGGAGTGGTGCTTGGATTACTTTAAACATTGTTGGAATGTCTCTGATCCTTTCAAGGAATTTAAATTAAAAGAGTAAGCTGATAATTCTTTTTACAGCTTACAAATCACTATATCAAAAGGATGCCACATTAGTTAGTGGAAAGTTTGTATGATCCAAGAGGTTCTTACCTTTCAAGTGAAAAAAACGTAAAGAAATATCTGAAAAAAATTTCAGATTCTCAAGTTAAAACATTCTATGAGAATCTAGAATACACACCATTTCCAATCCTTTTGATCAAGGAATACAAAAGACGATTTAAAAGAAAAAAATAGGTTTTAGTCGTGTGCGTGTGGGTTTGCAGATCCTGACTCCATTTTTACAAATGTGCCGGCTTCCTTCTCGTGGAACTCTTGGTTTGACTGATCGACCTTGATTGCCTGAGGTGGACAAACTGATACGCATGCCATGCACCATATGCAATCATGTTCCCTGATTGGGTCTGCCTTGTCAGTATAGTCTTTTCTTTCCTCTTTTACGGAACTGCCCGTGCCCTCAAATGTCTCATTGATGGCCTGTATTGCAGGTATGTCTTTTTCAGTTCTGTACCACTGGAAAACTTGCACAGGACATGCCTCGATGCATGCACCATCTGCAACGCAGGAATCCCAGTCAACTGCAACCATTGTGCCGCTAACTCCGAGAGGTTCCTGTTTTTCACCCCTTGCAGAATATGCTGCCTTTACGTTTTCATCCTTGAATGCCTCTGCGTCTGACCTGCCTGGGCCCCATACAAAGTGAAAGTTTACGCCGTCTGCATTTTTGATTTTTCCAATAGGCTTCAAACCCTCTGGAAATGTTTCTTGAATTGGCATAAAGGATGTATGTCGTTATGCTATTTATTATTGTTAGAAATTAAAGCTGAAATTCAATTAATTAATTTAAAAGAAACTAAATAATCTGGCAAAATTGAGCATGTTTTTATTTTCTCAAGTGTTATGGAATTTGCTTTGGTAACACAAGATATGTCAAACTTGTTATATTATGTTGATCAAGGACACTTGTGGCAACGCCGAAAATTCTTGCATTTGCAGGAAGTACACGTGTTGATTCATTTAATAAAAAACTAGTCCGTATAGCTGCCACTGGAGCCAGTGATGCTGGTGCCGACGTAACTGTGATTGATCTTCTTGATTTTCCAATGCCGCTTTATGATGGGGATTTAGAACAGCGTGAAGGATTGCCATTGAATGCGCGCAAGTTAAGAGAGATGATGGCTGCCAATGATGGACTTCTCATCTCGTCTCCTGAATACAACAGCTCTATTTCAGGCGTTTTGAAAAATACCATTGATTGGACATCTAGGCAAACTGATGAAGATCGTGTGGACTGTTTTAAGGGAAAGATAGCCGGACTGATGAGCGCATCTCCTGGCAGACTGGGTGGATTGCGGGGACTGGTCCACGTACGTGCAATCTTGGAAAACATGGGAGTTATCGTGATTCCAAATCAAGTGGCAATATCCCAGGCTAATGAGGCATTCAATTTGGATGGTGCAATGAATAATGAAAAGCAAGAACAGCAAGTTAGGAAAATTGGTTCTGATCTTACCGGCATTCTTTTAAAATTAAATTCTTGATTAGTGGTATTTGGATAAAACATAATTCGAATCTAGGGGACTAGACACACCTGAACACATTGCAAAGTGCATACTTCACTATTATCATGTCTGCATGCAGATTCACATTCCTTAAACGTGCCTTTCATTTCTAAACATTGATCCTCTGAAATGGATTCACACTCATTAAATTCTGGTAGCCATTCTCCTCCATGGTTTCTGCATTGAGATTGCATGTCTAACTGTGAGTCAATCTCTTCTACAAAATTAACTCCATCACTTGTTCTGCATTGTCTTGGATAAGACTCCATAATTGGATTTCCTGCAGCAACGCAATCCTCAAAACTTTCTATCGATGTTTCTATTGGGCTACGAATTTTTTGAAGTGCCAAAATTAGTTTGTTAATTTCTGGAATGCTGTCCCCGCTCTCAAATTCTATTCTTTTGACTTTACTACCAAATGTGATCTCGATCCACTCTACTGGAGCGTCTGTGCAACCTGGACAACCAACTCTATCTGGCAACGAATTGAATTTTTGCACATCTATCAAATCTATCAATTCATTCCAAGTTGATTTGGAAGATGGAATTTCTTTTGTCTTGTCTGGGACATCACGCCCGCTTGCAGTATAGGTTATTTTTTCAGGTGTTATGATGAACTCTTTTGAACAATACCCGATGCAAAAACCAGAATCTGTGCCAGTTCTAATT
>PFFZ01000033.1:6894-8260 GCA_002781805.1 Nitrosopumilales archaeon CG15_BIG_FIL_POST_REV_8_21_14_020_37_12 | reverse complement strand
CTATGTCGCTTGCCTTGTTAGTCACAAGCCATGCCGCATTGTTTAGCATGTTTGCAACAAGATGAATCGGATTGCACTTTTCTGCCATTTCTTCAGAAAGTAAGACTCTCTCATACTTGTTGTCTGAATACTTGTAAAATCCCTCTCCTGATTTTTGCCCGAGTTTTTTTTCATTGTACATTTTTTCAACTGTAGGGTGTGGGTTGATTACTTTTTTGTCTCTTAGATGCATCTCAGTTGTTGCTTTGTGAATCACATCCATTCCAGTAAAGTCTGCCAATTCGAATATTCCCATTGGGAATCCAAGCTTGAATTTTACTGCAGAGTCAATCTCCGTCATTGAATACCTATCCCTATCCATCATGTAGCATGCCTCGTGAACCATTGGGATGAACAACCTATTCACAATGAATCCTGGAACATCTCTTCTACACAATACTGGCGTTTTTCTTACTGATCTGACGTAATCCTCGGTAAGTGCGATAATTTCAGGTGATGTCTTTTCCCCCGGTATGACTTCTACAAGCTTCATTAGTTGTGGTGGATTGAAAAAATGAATTCCTATGACCTTTTCTGGCCTTGTAGTCGTACTTGCAATCTCTGTAATTGGAAGCGTACTGGTGTTTGATGCAAATATCACGTTTGGTCCTGCAGTTTTATCTAATTCTGCATATACTTTTTTCTTCAAATCCATAATTTCTGGAACCACTTCTATTATCAGTTGGGCATCTTTCACAGCTTCACTCAAATCTACAACTGGTTTGATCCTGGCAAAAATTGTGTCTCCTTCCTCTTTGGTTATTTTTTCTTTGTATACTAGTTTGTCTAAACTCCATCTGATTTTTTCCATTGCTCTGTCTAAAAATCCCTGCTCGATGTCTCTTAGAACCACATTGTACCCTGCAGTTGCAGATACCTGTGCTATTCCGTGTCCCATGACACCCGAGCCCAAAACTGTAATGTTCTTCAAATCCACTAATGATGAAAATTCACGTATCCCTTATAATGTATTTGAAACATTTCAAACTTTTAATTATCTTTATTTACTCATACCGGAATTTACTATATGCAAGCTTACATTCTTCTTACTTGTAATTCTGGAAGTGAAACAGACATCATTGCAGAAATAAAGAAAATACCTAATGTCAAAGAAGTCAACGGAGTATGGGGCAAATATGACATATTTCTAAAAGTCTCAACTGATGATCCACAGGGAATTGACAAGGTGGTCTCACATCTTCGAACTCTCAGAGACATTACCAGCAGCTATACAATGCATGTATTGTATGGTCAAGGCGGAACTATAGATGAATAGCCTTTTCTAATTACTTAGACATCATATGCCGATATTATGCATCTTGAATTC
>PFFZ01000033.1:5252-6882 GCA_002781805.1 Nitrosopumilales archaeon CG15_BIG_FIL_POST_REV_8_21_14_020_37_12 | reverse complement strand
TATATTTGAAAACAATCACTTCTCATGGGTCTTTTCAAGCGTGATAAGGACGATAATGACCAAACAAAATGCAGGGAATGTGGCACCGAATTGCATGATCCTGAACGACTAAAACGTCACATGAAAAAGGCGCACGGTAACATTCCGGAAAAAAAACTTGATCCTAATTCTGGCACCGGCGGAACGTGGTAGATTTGGAACTAAGCTATGGTAAAAAGATGGGTCTTGTATTTGGTGGTGCCTTTGTAGCAGCTGCACTTGTTTTATCTACAATCGTTTTTCCCTTCTGGAACCTTATCCGAGAAGACGTATATGAAGAAGTCATAATCCTGAATAATGACGGTGGGGTGTGCTATGTTGAAACAAAAGACATTATCCCAAAAACCATTGAAAATTGCACTCTTGAATCTGGAGACAAGGCAACCATAAAGTTTGGCAGAGGGCTTGCATGGGCTGTGGTTGTTGAGCCATAACCTATGAATTATATCTTAAACCCTTTTCATGTTTTGTCATGAGTTGCGTTTTTTGTAAAATAATTGACGGTCAAATTAAAGCTAGGATAATCAAAGAGACTACAAAATCTATTGCGTTTTTGGATGCATTTCCATTGGCAAAGGGACACACGCTTGTCATCCCAAAAACACATCACGTTAAAATCCAAGATATGTCTGTGGCTGAAAATTCCGATTTGTTCTCGCTTGTACATGATGTAATTTCCAAGGTTGATAGATTAACCGGCGCAACCTTGGTTGCAATCCACAATGGGAAGGATGCCGGACAGGAAGTTCCACATGTACATGTACACTTGGTCCCACGTGAATCATCTGATTCTGCAGGCGCAATTCATAGCATGTTTGACTCTACCTGCACTTTGTCTGATTCTGATATGGATGATCTCTGCAGAAAACTTGCAGATTAAAATGGAAATAGTCTTTCCCCAGTGTCTGTGTTTTCTACTCTTATTGCCTTTGTAGGGCATGTCTCTGCCGCATTCATTATTTGATTTACTCCTGCACCTTTGGAATTGATTACAGTTGATTTTGGATTTGATTTTGAATTTTTATTTATTTCAAAAACATCTGGTGCTATAATTTCACAACTACAGCATCCTATGCATAGGCTTTTGTCTACATTGACAAATAAATTTGGCTGAATCTTGGGTTCTTTTGCCTTTTCATATTCGCCATTTCTTCCATCTGCACGTATTCTTGCATTGTATTCTTCCCAAAACTTTCTTTCATACTCTTTCCAAAAATCAGGATCCTCCTCTTCAAACTCTTTGGTATACTTGCCCCAGTCTTGCTGTGGCGGCTCTTCTGGGGCTCCCCATTGCGGTTTTCTAAAATTAGTTTTAGTTTCTGTCTGACTGTATGTGTATGCTGTCTCTGAATCTGACATGCCTTCTTTGTGGGTTTTCTTTAGAAAATTATATGCCTCTGTGACTTTTTTGAATTCGTTGCCTTCCCTTTCTTTGGTGTTTTTGTCCGGGTGGTATTCCAGAGCTAGCTTTCTGTATGCGATTTTAATCTCCTCAAATGATGATCCCGATTTTACATTCAATACCTTTAGAGCCTGATATGTATTCACTAGTGCTAGAGATTCCTAATCTTTTAAAAACAATTGCATGTTG
>PFFZ01000033.1:0-5032 GCA_002781805.1 Nitrosopumilales archaeon CG15_BIG_FIL_POST_REV_8_21_14_020_37_12 | reverse complement strand
TAGTTTATGTTTTAGTGAACTTTTGCCTGGTTCCAATGAAAATTGTGCCAGACTATAGTTGATCCCATTTAGTGTGTTGTGGGGATGAAAAAACTGCTTCACTATGGTTCCCTCACTTCCTTGCGTTGCTTTAATCTCTGAACCTCTTTGCACTGACATGACTGTTAGATTCTTTTTGAGACTCTTGTCTTAAAATCAGATTCATACCACGTTGTTTTGTATTCCGAGTTCTTTTTTGGCAGAATGTTTATTGCAATATGGGCAAATGTTTTTTTCTTATCTGAAGAGCCATGCGCATGAAGTGCTTTTGCAGGAATGTGGACAATATCCCCTTCCTTCAGATTGATTCTTTGAATTTTTTTTATCTTAAAACTTGATTTTCCATTGTCTGTCTTTTTGAATATTTCTAAACTTCCTTTACCTTTTGTTGCGATTAGTACTTGGTTGCCATTATGCGCGTGAATCTTTGTTTTAGATCCATTCTCAAAATGTACATGGTATATGTCTTGATCTACTGCACCGATCTTCTCTGATAGGACTTTCATCCGTGTTTTGTTTGTAAACCAATCTGGATTTATTTTTCGTTGATCTCCTCCTCCAAAAATATTTGATTTTTTCATCTTAGATCCTTTCTAAAATTTTCTTTTTCTTTTCTTGAAATTCTTTCTCGGTCAACACTCCTCGTTTTCTTAGATTTCCAAGTTTTTCTAATGTGGCCAAGTCTTCACCATGCTTGCCTGCCATTTGCTTTGCAATAACTACCCCTTCATTGATTTTTTTGATTCCACTTGCTTTGATGCTTTCTTTCTCCTTCATTGCTTTCTTTCGTAACTCGTCACCTGTTTTTTTTGCTTGTGTGGTTGCAATTGCTCCAAACTCCACTGCTTCTTCTAGTATGTCGTCTGCTTTTTTGATGCCATCTTCAATTGCTTTGTCTGCTTTTTTTAGAAATTTCTCGATATACCCTGCTTTCTTTTTTGCGGCCATGATTTCCTATGCTGCTTAAATGTATTATATTTTTCCAATCCTTATGGATATTCAATTGATTTAATAGCGATGATTGCCAAACTTTGATAGAATTTTGTCCAAGAAACTTGAAGTCAAAACTATAGTTCTTAAAAAAACAATTAAAGAGCAAGACGCATCCGTCATAATTGAAGACAAAAAGACTTCTTTGTTTAAAAAATTGCTAAAAAAACCAAAGCGAGAAGACGTACACGTTCACTCTCTAAATCTTTACTATGAATGCATGTTGACAGTCTCTGGGAAATACATTGCAGATTACTATCGTAAAGCAACACATACAATATCTGTTGATTCTAATGTGCAAGAGATTGTGTTTGGTGATGGTGTTTTTCCAATACGCTCAAAATCAACTCTTCAAAAGGCGTTTACTGTGGCTCGCAGTAAAAATAAAGTTGATCTCCAGTTGGAAGAGCATGTGTTTATTGAAGAAGAAAACGAACTAGTTTTTGATCATCATGGAACTGAGACAAAATTTCCATACAAGATAAACTCTAAAACCATTGAGAACTACCCTCAACGTCTTTTGGAGGAAAATCTCTCTAATGTAAAAAAGCCAGAGACTACACATGATGCTGCAGTTGAAAAACTAAAAGCATTCCTGAAAAAACCCATGGATCCTGATGTCCGAAAATTAACCGAAGAGTTTGTTTTAAAAGAAATTGCTGAGGTTTATGTTCCTGTCTTTGAGGCTCGGTTAATTGGTCCAAACAAGAAAATAGGATTACTGAGAATCGATGCCGTAAGAAATAAGATTCTTTGACTGTCTCTATATTTTCACTAGCGCCCTAAACTTGTCATTGTTGTGTAAATGTGTAAATGCCTTTTCTTCTCTTGCCCACGTCCGAATTGTCTTGGGGTTTTTAGAAATCGCATGTTTTAGCAATTCCAATGACTCGTGCTCCATTCCAAGTGCTGCTTTGCTTCTTGCTTTTGCATAAATGATGTTTACATTATCCTTGTGTTTTGATAATATCTGATCAAAAATCTCTATTGCTTTTCCATGTTTTTCTAATTCTGACAGCTCAATTCCCTTGTGAAATAGCGCATCCATGTGGTTTGGGTTTTTCCTGTAGACTCCCTCAAAGCAGTTCAATGCCTCCTCGTGTTTTTTCAATTTTCCTAAAACTATCCCTTTGTAAAATAATGCATTGTGTTTTTTTGGATCAGCAGTAATTGCCTTGTCTAAGAACCGAAGTGCCTCTTCATGATCTTGAATCTTGTCAAGTAACACTCCTTTGTTAAAATATGCCGCCGCATGCTTCGGATCAGCATTTATTGCCTTGTCATAGCATTCATTTGCGCCTTGCAGATTTCCCATCTCTGCCATGGCAATTCCCATGTTATTAAATGCCTGTGCATCATTGGGGTTGATTTGCAATAGTCTGTCAAAGCATGTGATGGCATCACTGTATTTTTTCATCTGGTTTAGTGCCAGTCCCTTGTTATACAGTGCTTGGGTGTTTTTAGAATCATCTTTTAAAATTTTATTAAACAACGCAACTGCTGCCTTTGGCTGGCTTTTCTCTATTTGTGCCATTGCCTGATACATGAGATCTTCTGGGTTTTCTTTTGAGCCAAACAGTCCCATGTTATCAGGTGTATCGCATAGGTAATGAAAGTTTAGATTTGTTTGTTTATGTCATATTACCTTCTTGCCTTCATCCCCTGTTGCAATATCTATTGCACGTAAAATTGGCTCTACGATGATCTTCCCTCTTGTTGAGTTTCTCCTAATAATTTCTATGATTAGATCTTCTTTGTCCTCCGTTACGACAACCTCGATGACGTATTTTTGGCTAAACTGTGGCTGAAAAATATCTCTGCCCTTTCCAGCATGTATCTCAGGCGGTGGTATTTTCCCTCTTCCTCTTACCTTGTCTACTGTTAATCCTCCTACCTCTAATTTCTTTAATTCCTCGCTAATTGGCATTACTTCATTATTGCTTAGAATGGTCGTTATTCTAATCATGATGATGTGACTGTCTGATTTTCTTATAACCCATTCGTCATTAACCAACTCTTGTTTTGAATTTAAAAAGAAAAGAATTCTATCCTAATAATGCTGAAAAAAAGTCTATTATGTCTGAAAGGATATTTCTCATGGCCTATGTTGCAAAATTTGTATTTAACAACGACTGTCTGCTTAGCCTAGTGCTTTGAATCTCTTTATTGCTTCTTTTGCCAATTCTTCCTGTTTTTCAGCAGATGTTTCTGTTGGGTCTTTTGTTGCATATGCCTCATCTCTCTCTTTTTTCTTCATGCTGTTTTCTTCTCTGCTTAATTATTAAAAATTTTCTGAGACTGTAATCATTTTTTTGATGTCTGTCTTTTCATGTGCATTTGATATTGCGCCAAGCTTGCCTGGCAAAAAGAACACCTCGTCTTGTGCAATCATCTTGAAATGGTATTTTGCCAGTTTATTGGTATCGCATTTTGCAGCATCTGCTGAATTTTTTATCTCTGCAATCCCATCCTTTGTAAAATGAGTCATAAATAACGACCCCTTGCCTGTAACTACCACATCTCCGTCAAAGACACGGGTTAATTCCTTTCTTGCATATTCTCCTAAATCATTGATCTTAGAATAGATTGATTTTTTATTTTTTAATGTGGACAATGTGGCAAATCCAGACACCATTGATGCAGGATTAGCCGAGAATGTTCCTCCACCTACATACGATCTCTCGGATTTTTTCTTATCACGTGTATCTGCAAATTGCATAATTTCTTTTTTGCCACACATGACTCCTATTGCCATTCCGCCACCAACAATTTTACCCAACGTGACAATGTCTGGATCTAGTTTCATGGTGGGATATAGGCAGCCATATCTAAATCTGAATCCTGTTACAATTTCATCTAGTATGAACAATGAGTTATTTTCATGACAGAATTCTTGTATTCCTTTGAGATAGTCTGCACTGGCTGGAATGCATCCTCCGCCTCCCAATACCGGCTCGATAATTACACCGGCCAAGTCTTTAGAATATTTTTTCAAAATTGATAACGACCCTTCCAAGTCATTATATGGAATTGATATGATCTGCTCTTCATTTATCACTCCGCTACTTTCAGATTCTGAAAACGGCCAGTTTACAGATTTTAGCAAATCTGATGTATATCCGTGCCATCCCCCATCAATTTTGGCAATTATCTTTCTTCCAGTGGTAGAACGAGCAAGTCTTACTGAGTACATTGTTGCCTCTGTACCTGATGTTACATAACGAATTTTTTCAGCTACTGGCACTGCCTTTGAAATTAATTCTGATAATTGTATTGTTTGCTCATTTACCGTCCCATACATCCATCCTGCCTCAATTTGTCTTTTCAGAGAATCTTTGACGTTTCTAGGAGCATGTCCTAGAATTAAACTCCAGTGCCCCATCCAATAGTCTGTGTATTTGTTGCCATCTACGTCGATGAGGTTTTTTCCTGCGGCTTTTTTTACAACAAATGGATATGGTTCATAAAATCGTATGTTATGAGATACTCCGTTGACATGCAGTTTAGCCGACTTGGCAAACAATTTGGCAGAATTTTTTGTATTTTTTTTATACTCTTTGATGTTATCCAAAAGTAAATCAAATCACGCTTCCTGCAATTTTAACCCTAGATTTTGCACCTGATCTTGTTATCTTATTGCTGGTGGGGTATCTCTCCTAAAAAATATGTAATTTTTTTAAAAAAGTGATGAGATCAGGCATAATTTCACGCATGGTTTATATGGTTTCTTCATACTTCACCTTCTGCATACGTAACGCAATAAGGCGGCGCTTGTGATGAAGTATGGTATTATGCCATTTTGTGATTCATGGGCCTCCAGTTACGCATACAAAATGAGGATCTGATCAAATGATCAAATCTGAAATGTGAAGATTATGTGCATCCGTCAATTCCAATTTAGTACAAATGTACTTCAATAATCAAAAGAATCAGAATCCGGTTGATCCTGCCGGACCTGACTGCTATCGGATTGATACTAAGCCATGCGAGTCATTGTAGTAAT
>PFFZ01000103.1:2527-8396 GCA_002781805.1 Nitrosopumilales archaeon CG15_BIG_FIL_POST_REV_8_21_14_020_37_12 | reverse complement strand
GTAACGCACCAAAGTCTTCGCGGCCTTCAACGGCATTCCATTCTGTTTTTGTAATAAATGAAAGTCCATTTTCTTCCCAAATAGGATATGATTCAGAAACAAGTTGAAATGCCAGAAATACAATCATGACAAGAACATAAACACCAGCTAGAGTTGCGCCTATTTTGAAAACTTTATCGGATATTACCCCTTTTCTAATTTTGGAAGGAGTGAGATTTACTCTGACCACATGGTTAGGGCAGGAATTTAGAGATATCAAAGATCTTACTATATTTTATGAGTTGATCATAGTTCTATATAGATCGTAAGCAATATTGTAAATAACAATTTTTCAGTAGGTAAAACAATTGGAAACAATTGAGCATTCCAAACAGACACGAAAAATGCAACTAAGTGGCGGCTCCACTTACATTATTTCATTACCAAAAAACTGGATTGAGGATCTAAAGATCAAGGTTGGAGAAAACGTCATGATAGTAAAAAACTCCAATAATTCACTGACCCTATTTCCAAGAGAAAAAAGTGAGCAAAAGAAAAAAAGCACGGCAGTGATCCCATCAAGTCAAAAGGATTCAGGGGAATTCATCAAGCGAAAAATAATTGCAGCATATCTTGCAGGATACAAAACAGTCAAAATCAAAACAAAAGGAATGAGGATACCGTCAGAGCACTCCAAAAGTGTAAGAGATTTGGTTCGCTCAGCAATGATCGGAACAGAGATTGTGGAATCAAGTTCTGAATCAATAGTAATTCAGGTTCTCACCAGATTGCCAGAATTGTCATTTGATACGGCATTGAAAAGAATGTATTTGATGGCAAGCAACATGGTAAGAGAATCAATAGAAGCACTAGAGAAAACAGATACGATCCATGCAGATGAAATTTCAAATATGGATGATGAGGTAGACAGGTTCAGCCTCTACATGAGAAGGAATCTGGTTCTGGCAGTGGGAAATGAAAGTGTTTTACAAGACATGGGACTAAGAAAGCCATCAGACTGCCTAGGTTACAGAACGGTTGTAAGCAGAATTGAGAGAATTGCAGACCATGCAAGCTTAATTGCAAAAAGAATAAAGTTCATAGAAGACGAGATTGAGCCAAAAATAACAAGCAAGATAAAAAGTCTTTCCGAAAAATCGCTGGAAGTTTTTGAAGAGTCAATCACTGCAATGCAGGAGCATGATTTTGAAAAGGCTGAAAGAGTTGCAGAAAAAGTAAACCATGTAATAGACGAAGAAAAACAAATCATGAGCAAAATTAAAGAAACTGAAAAAAATGTGACAATCATAAGGTTTGTCTTAGAAGACTTGAGAAGAATTGCAGAGTATTCAAGCGACATTGCAGAAGTTGCAATAGATGAAAACATTCAAAGCATAATTACAGAAGAATGATTTTAAGAAAATAAAAAATAAAAAGAAAAATCTACTTTACGTAGAAGTCAGGGCCCCATTGATGGGTTTTTCGAAGATCACTTGTGCTCATAGTGTTTGCTTTTGTGTATGATTTCGACATTTTTTCAGACACAGGATCATATGGCTTGTAACCTGTGCATTCAAACTCGAAAACATTGGTCAATGGAAACACCTTGAAATAGGTTTCCTCAACGTTTGTTTTAGTTTGTACCTCATAGTCTGTTACTCTACAATCAGCGTACTTGAAACCGCGTACAGATTCATCACCATACATGAGATTAATGTCTACTTGAAACAGCTCAAGCACAGGATTTGTACCAGTTGCACTTGTCATTTTCAGATTATCGTCTGCTCGTTTATACAACATTGGAGTTTCTCCAACCATGCCTTGCAGTGTGAATGTTGGGTTTGATTTAACAAGCACATCACCTTGGATAAATAATGGAAAATCGACTATTTCAACACCGTTCATGTATGTGAATGTAGCAACTGCTCTAGGGCCAGTACCTGTTGGAAACTCATGTGGAGTGACTCTATGTTCCAACATTGTGTTTTTCCAAGATACCTCTTTGATCATGTTCTCATACATAGTATTTTTTGGAGACAACCCAATGCATTCAACACCGATATTATCCACATATGCAAATCCGCTCTTTCCGGTAAATCCTTCCTCCTTGTCAAACAAAGTGGTGAGTTTGTAAGAGTTTATTCGACAGTCTCTAAAATCGAGTTCTCGCAGAACTTTATCACCTGAAACAAACTGGACTAGTGCCTCAAAATCGGTGTTTGGGCCATTTTTGAACCCTGATACCTTGCGTGCATTCTCAATTGCCTCATTTAAGAGGCTGTGACCGCCAACTATCCCTTGAGCTGTAAAGCTTACAGATGTATTTCTTGTATCCTCGCCATATCCAGAGGATAGGTGAAATACTGGAAACTCTATCTTTTCTACTCCCTTGTCAAACTCAAATGTGACAAACGTACGTATGTCATTTTGGAACTTGAATGATGTCGTTCCATAATCGACAGTTGTAAATGGAGTTCTATGAGAGTAGGAAACATTGTTTGGAGTTATCAGATCAATACCACCACAAAGAAAGTCAATGGAATTTACAATGGCAAATCCACTTGATGATGACGTGTATGATTCATAACTGTCATTGAGTGTAGTTACGCGATAGTCATTTATCTCACATTGAGCATAGTTGAGTTTTTTGACTGATGTTCCATTTTTAATAAAATCGGCTGTGACGCTGAAATATTTAGAATTCCAGTCAAAACTGCGGTTCTGTTTGTGTTTAAAAGCATCATCTAGTGCCCGATGTAGCAGTGGGGATGGTTCAACAGTGCCTTGTAGTCTGAATATCTGTGAGCCAGAATTGGCCACAAAATCATCAATCATTACAAATATTGGATATTTGTAAGTCTCAACACCATCACGAAACGTGAATGTAGTAACAACACTCACGTCATCTGCGTATTTGTATTGTGGTTCTTCAGCATATACGCTAGAGGTTCCAATAACAGATATTGTGAGTACTGCAACAAGATTGAGTATTGCAATATTTTTCATGTTTTTCAAAGTCATTAAGATTCAAAATGCAATATGCATTATAATCACATCACATAGTATAGCAGGTTGGAACGTAATGATAGATAGTCCTCATATTACTATATAGAGGATAAATTTTGAAATACATTTCAATAGGTTCACGTATGAAATATCCTTTTTACAGGGAGACTAGACAAAAAATTATGAAATTAGGACTGACAGTAAATAGAATTGTGTTGATGTCGGTAATTGGAGTGTTTGCATTCATCTATGTAACATCGTTTATCATTTTTCCCGAGATAGGGGAAAAAATTCTATACGGCAAGCACCCACCTGAAGAAAAATACAAGCAGTTAGAATATAGCCAAATAATAACATCAGGAAATTACAACTGCATGGAGACTGCGTCAATCAAAGCGCAAGGAGATTTGCCAAAATTCATAAAAGAATTCAACAAGTGTAATGAGTAAGCTGCCAAATTAAACAATGAAAAAAGAAAAAAGTTAGACTTTGAGAATACCTTGTTGTATAAGATACTGTAGTCCGTTGATGTAGTCTTGATCGGTTATCAATCCTTCTGACCACCATTTGGCGTTATCACGAATCCATTTTGGAATTTGATATTCTTTAGTGTATACTGCACCAGAATAATCCCAGAGTGACTCTCCACCATATGTCACTTTAGATAGACCATTTTTGCCAATTTCAGCTACTTTGTCAGACAGCGGAACATATAACAAACCAGGTGCATACTCTTGGCCCTCAGTAATCATCCAATGAATCATGTGAATTACAGTTTTTGCCTGATCCTTGTTCTTTGTAACCTGCTTTAGGTCATCATATACAAGCAGGTATGTGAAACTTGCAATTGGGTATGAATCAGAACCAGGTGCGTTGACTATCGTCACGTGTTCCCAGCTTTGGTTTGCTGCAGGGAGACTAGAAGCTGCACCGCCAGATGCAGCTGAAATAGTATCCAAAGTGGGCTCTACGAACGCATTTCCATCGGCATTTTGAATAAAAGCAAAGCTCATTCCAGTCTGAAATGCATATGCCAATTCAACATAGCCTATAGAATACGGAGTAGATTTTATGATTCCTGCAACACCTTCGTTTCCGGCTGCTGCCAATCCGAGTGGCCATGGAACTGATTTTCCTTTTCCTACTTTTTCATCCCATTCGGGACTAACCGTTACCAAATAGTCAGTAAAGACAAAGGTAGTACCAGAGCCATCTGAACGATGTGCAGTGACAATCTCTTTGTTAGGAAGGTTCACGCCAGGATTGTGAGACTGAATTTTAGGATCGTTCCATTTTGTGATCTTTCCAAGAAAGATGTCGGCAATCTCATCTCCAGTCAGTTTTAACCCTTTGTTTGGAATTTCAGGAATGTTATACACCACAACAACCCCTCCAATGGCTTCTGGAATGTGAAGTGTTCCAGGAGCCAAGTTCATTTCAGACTCACGAAGGGGGGCGTCAGAAGCTGCAAAGTTGACAGTCTTTTCTATATGCTGTTTTACTCCACCCCCACTTCCGATTGATTGGTAGTTCAGATTTACATTAGGATATGCCTTGTTGTATTCTACTCTCCACAAATCAATTAGAGGAAATGGAAATGTTGCACCTGCACCATCCAAATTAAACTGTAGGTTTGGATTTGGGGCATCAGGTACTGATGTTGCATTTGCGTGTAGTGGTGGCATGACTGCAACAAGAGTTGCGATCAGAAGTATTGATGTTATTGTTGTCTTCATTGAGGAAATGTAATTGTCAGTTTATTTACAAATAACAATCATAGATTACGAAAAAACAATATGGCTCTGGTTTCTATATAGAATTACTCACAATTAATTTTCAGATCATCATCAGATACGTAGCAATGATCGTTATTGTTGCCGCCATCCATAACATCAGATCCTTGGTTTCCATCAAGGGTATCATCACCAGCAAATCCCTTAAGAATGTCATTTCCTTCATTGCCATATATGGTATCATGTCCTTCATTACCGTAAAGAATATCATCTCCATGACCACCAAAGATGCAATCATCCCCGCTTCCGCCATCAATGAAATCATTTCCGTCTAGTCCAAATATCAGATCATCAAGATTTGTTCCATATATCATGTCATCCTCAGAAGTGCCAATAATCCGGTTGTATTGAGAATAATATTTTCCACATGCGTTAACGGTAATTATTTGAAAGTCATGAGAAGAATTTCCCGCGTTATCAAATGCTATCCACATAATGGTAGTAGTTCCCAAAGGCAGGCCATCTGGGGCATTATTCAAAATAGTCTTTATTCCGCTCTCGTCTGTCGCAACTGGTTCTCCAAGGTCGACAAATGTCAATAATCCGGTGGCGTCAATTTCCATATCTGCAGGCGCAATGATTTTGGGCTTTGAGGAATCACGTAATTTTATCTCAGGTTCTGGAATTTCTTCCATAGTGATTGTTTCAGGCTGTACGTAAAATGGCGTTTTAAAAACTTGGATTTTGTGTGTCGCAGAATCAATTATCAAAAGCTCGCCATTGATTCCAATAGCAAGATCAGTTGGCATTGTAAATGAATTTGGATATGGGCCCTGTTGATCAAAAATACTGAGATAAAATGAATCTTGTTTGAGATGTAAGATCCTATCATTTGCAGAGTTTATCACAAACAATTCATCATTGGAATCAATTGCAATCCCTTCAGGAGTAAAGGCGTAATTTGCACCATAGTATTTTAGAGATTCAATGGGAGTTCCGTCTGGATCAAATTTCTCAATATTGCCGTTTCCTTTGTCAGTGACATAGAGGTTTCCATTGCTGTCAGCATCAATTCCAAGTGCGATAAGCAGTTCTCCCTTACCCAATCCGCTTGATCCAAAGGAAGACACAAACTCGCCATCGATGGTGAA
>PFFZ01000103.1:1766-2491 GCA_002781805.1 Nitrosopumilales archaeon CG15_BIG_FIL_POST_REV_8_21_14_020_37_12 | reverse complement strand
TACAAAATTGCCAGACACGGTAATCCCATTGGGATACTTGAATTGTCCTTCATAGATCCCCTTTCTGCCCCATTGGGAGATAAAATTTCCATCATGATCAAATTTTTGAATTCTATGCAAATCACGATCTGCTACAAATACATAGTCATCATCGACTGCAATTCCAGAAGGGTGATGGAATTCTCCTTCAAGGGTTCCACTCTTTCCCCATGTAGTTTGAAATTGGCCGTCACTTGAGAATTTTTGTACGCGTTTGTTTCCCAAATCTGTGACGTATACATTTCCTTCAGAGTCTACTGCGACAAATTGCGGATGCGAAAAGTAGCCAGGCTTTGAGATCCCAAAAGAGCCCAATTCTGTAATCAAATCATAATTACTCAAGGCCGAAGAATTTTGAATTAAGACAGGTGTAAGCAATATTGCTGAGAGAATCACAAATAGGTAAATTGTAGCGGGCAACTGGTTCTTGTTTTAAAATTTCTCAAAGATCCTCAAAGTTAGTAATTGTTGAAATGTTTGTCAACAAATTCTCAGAAAGGCTTGTTGACTTCACGCGTAAACACATAGCTTGCAAGGCCCACCATGAACAGCACAAACACGCAGATAATGCCAATGCTAAGAAGCGTTGGAATTCCACCTTCAGAGATGCCAGTCATCATCTCCCGTACCAGTAAAACAGTATATGTCACTGGATTTAGTTTTGCCACGGATGCAAGCCAGTCAGG
>PFFZ01000103.1:1345-1718 GCA_002781805.1 Nitrosopumilales archaeon CG15_BIG_FIL_POST_REV_8_21_14_020_37_12 | reverse complement strand
TCCCAGAAAATTGATCACTCCCCAAAATGTTTCCTGGGATTTTGCAGTGGCTGCAACAACTACAGAGATTCCAGAGAATCCCAAAGAGAACAAAATAACAATTGCCATGATTGGGACAATCATCAAGGGGTTTGGAAACGATACTCCGATTGCAAGTGCAATGCCCAGAATCAAACTAGCTTGCAGTGCAGCAATCAACGATATTGCAAGCATTTTTCCCAATGCAAGCGATGATCTGGATATTGGTGAGGTTAACGCCTTGTTCATAAATCCATAGCGTCGATCCCACAAAGTGTTGACACCTCCAAAAATGCTGGTAAATATTGCAGTAAGTATTATGACACCAGGTGCCATGAACTCAATATATTGACCA
>PFFZ01000103.1:332-1240 GCA_002781805.1 Nitrosopumilales archaeon CG15_BIG_FIL_POST_REV_8_21_14_020_37_12 | reverse complement strand
GATTTTTTGTATCGCTTTAGTTCTCGCCAAAAAATCGTATACGTGTCATACATCAACGAGTTCATGCACGCAGCCTCTTCATTTTTGCATGTTCGCGTTTTCTGTCAAAGCCAGAGTCATCAGATCGGATTTCATGGCCAGTGTACGAGATAAACACATCATCAAGTGTGGGAGTGGTAAGAGAAATAGAATTAATTTTGATTCCAAGATGCGATGAGATCTGAAAAATTTTTGGTATTACTTCAGTACCCTTTGACGCAAATAGTACGAGTTTGCCATCATCTTTGTTGATTTTGTTTATTGTTTCAATTTTTTCCAATTCGGAAAGAAAAGAGTCGTTTGATGATGCGTCTTGCGTGACAATTGTGATTATCTCATTTCCCATAGAGTTTTTCATGTTTTGTGGGGAATCAATCACCTGAATCTTGCCATGATCAATTATTCCTATCCTGTCGCATAGCTGGTCAGCCTCCTCCATATAGTGAGTGGTAAGAAATATGGTCATTTCAAATTCGGTGTGGATTTTTTTTATATATTCCCAAATTTTTCTGCGGGTTTGGATGTCAAGCCCAACCGTAGGCTCGTCCAGAAACAGGACTTTTGGATAATGAAGCAATCCACCGGCAATGTCAAGGCGCTTTCTCATTCCGCCAGAATAAGTCACCACAGGATCATTTTGCTTGTCAGATAACTCGATTAGTTCCAATATATCGTCAATTCTTTTGTTGATTTGATTTTTTGGGATATGGTTTAGTCTGGCTTGCAAAAGTAGATTTTCACGTCCCGTAAGGTATTCATCAACGGTTGATTCTTGTTGAACATATCCAATATTTTGACGGACTTTTTTTGCTTGGGTTAGAACATCAAATCCAGACACCAGTGCTTGTCCAGAGGTAGGCTTTAGAAGA
>PFFZ01000103.1:0-283 GCA_002781805.1 Nitrosopumilales archaeon CG15_BIG_FIL_POST_REV_8_21_14_020_37_12 | reverse complement strand
AAAAACCAAAGATTTCTCCAGTGTTCACAGTAAAAGAGATGTCATCAACAGCAGCAACTGATCCAAATGACTTTGAAAGAGATCTTGTCTCTATAGAATACAACACTTTGATCGCTTGTTTCAATTATAAATTGCTAAGCGTTTGACAATACACCTCAAAAAAAAATTTAAACACCAGTTTACAAAGTGACCACATGAAAGGGCTCTGCCAAAAATGTCATTCATCAAATGTAGAGATTTCCGTCCAAGACGGAAGGCCCGTGTGTAAACAATGTGGCAAAAC
>PFFZ01000106.1:2482-8662 GCA_002781805.1 Nitrosopumilales archaeon CG15_BIG_FIL_POST_REV_8_21_14_020_37_12 | reverse complement strand
TCCAGAAGCATGGAACCTCAAAGGATTGGTGCATTATGAACAAAAGAATTTTTCAAAAGCATTAGATGCAGTAGAAAAGGCTATAGAGTCAGATCCGACTTATGGTATGGCATGGTACAACAAAGCATGTTATTTGTCATTACTAAACCAGGTTCCCGAATCACTTGAAGCATTAAAGCGCTCAATTGAGATTGATGTAAAAAATGCCAGAAAGTCAGTCAGGGACAAAGACTTTACAAATGTCAGAGTCGAAGAAGGGTTCAAGCGAATTAACGAAGTAGTAGTGCTAGAATCAGTCAGACAAGGATATCATACATTGGGGGCAATTGTATGGACCACATTTTTAGATAAAGCTGATGCAGAAGAAGCACTTCGAAAGTTGTTAGAAAAAGGATTAATTGTACAAAACGAGAAACGTGACGGCCTAAGTAAAATTCCGATATACGATCTTGCACCAGACGTTGCTGAAAAAATGGGCAAAGAAAAGAAAGGATTGTTTGGAATTACAAGAAAACAGTTGCCAACACCAGTAAAGAACCTCAAAGAACTAAGTCATGCAATCCAAGCAGTTCGTGAATCAATTGAGGCAGAAGACATTGAAAAAACAATAGACAATTTTGAAGAGTTCATAGATCCTAAAAAATCAGGCGAACATATGATTGAACAGTTTTTTGATGAACACAGAGAAATAAGACTGTGGAAAATCAGACTAAAGGATAGAGGAGTGGATTACTTGATTGAAAACAAAGGCAAAATGCTCAGCCTGTTTGACAACATTGAAGTCACAATTACGAAAAAACTCCGAAGCGAAATATCCTAGTTATTCTGCAGACAAATCCCAATAATTAGCATCTTCTTGCTTTTCTAGTGGCTTTTTCAGATTCTTCCACTCTTTAAAAGAGCGAACATATAGCTTGACATTTGGCAATCCAGCTGATTTTAGCGCATAATATGCAAGTCCAGAAAGAGTTCCGACACTGCCACAGTACGTAATTATTTCAGAATCTCCAGAGATTCCTCGATTATCAAGCAGTCGTTTCATGTCCTCTTTTGGGCGTAAAATCTTGTCATTTTTTGCAAGGGTTCGGTATGGAAGACTGATTGCACCCGGAATGTGCTGCTCCAGATAGTTTAGCCTCTCCCTGTTATCTATGAGGAGTACGTCTTTTTTTTCTTTTGACTGTTCCAGATAATCAGATGTGGCCAAAATCTCAGGTTTTAGACGCAAAGAATGTTGCTTGCTTTGAATTTCAGGAGAAATTGTTTCACTTTCCAATCCAAGTGACTTCCACCTGCTGTATGTAGTTTCAAGTAAAGACACATCAGAATGTCCGATATATTCCAGTGTCCATGCAACACGCGATGCAAGAGCGCCAAAGGTATCATCATAAACTACAACGCGAGTCTCATCATCAATTCCCAGCGAATTAAATATTTTCAAAACGCGCTCTGGGCTATCATCAGACAACAGATTTGCCAGAGGCAGGTTTACTGCTGTTGGAATATGATTTTGTTTATAGTCTTCCTCTCGTCTGACATCTATGACGCGAACACTTTTGTCTCGAATTTCTGAACGCAGTGAATCGATATCAGTTGTAGTTTTAATGGTTTTTTCTTGACTCAAGCTGCGCATTCACCCTTACCAGTCTTTGTGTGATAACTGGTATCGCTTCCATAATCAGAGTAAAAATCTGGATCGTCCTCTTTTGTTGGTGGAACCGCGAGTTGATCCATAATTTTTCTCAGATCAAGAATGGATTTGATTTCAGAATCTTCCTTTTCATTTACAATTCTATGAATCCATTCTTTTAGAGTGTCATTAGGTTTTTTGTATTTCTTGAACAGTTCAATGATTTTTAGAATTGCAGGAATTACTCTTTTTGCAGGAATTCTAGTACAGGTCAAACCAAGCATGGTCTCTCCATCTGAGCGACCTCCAAGAAGCATCTGGTAGTTTGGATACATTTCTTTTCCAACCCTTCCTCCGCCTCCAAAGAATCCTATTGTTGCAATGCCATGCTGACCACAAGAGTTTGGACATCCACTAATCTTTATTGTAGAATCACGAAGATCATCATCTTCATCTAGTCTCAACTCAAGGAATTTTCTCTGAATTTCTTTGGCAAGTCTATGGGAGTTTGTCAAGGCCAAGTTGCATGAGGTGGTACCAGAGCAACCAATTGGAGCAGTCATGGTAAGAGAACCAGATTTGGCAAGGCCAACTTCAAGTAATCTTGAGTACAATCGAGGCAAATCATCCTCAGAGACATATCTCAGTGCGATGTTTTGATTGAATCCAACACGTGCCTTTCCTTCAGATGAATAGTCACTTACAATCTCACCCAATGCAGACAGTTGGTTTGCGGTGATGTCACCTGCTTCAAGCGTAATAAATGCAGAGCGATAACCAGGTTGCTTTTGTTTTTCAGTATTAGTCTTGAGCCATCTTGCATAACCATCAGGATTTGGATTACCACTTTCATCTGTAACACGTATTGGTCTTTTGATTTCAGAAGGAGTGAAATCCACATCTAGTTGAGTGACCACAGACTGAGTTGCTCTGACCAAGGCCCTTTCTTTGAAAACAAGGTTTTGGAATGCATCCCAACCCATATCATTTACCAAATAACGCATTCTGTTTCGTGCAAGATTTTTCCTGTCGCCTAATCGATCAAATATCCTCAGTACAGCAATTGAAGTGTAGATAAGATCCTCCTCAGGAGTAAATTCTTCTAATTGATGTCCTACAAATGAGCGGTTTCCCAAACCACCGCCCAGAAATATTTTGAATCCTTTTTGTGCAGTGCCATCAATCTCTTTGATTTGAGGAATCAATCCAACATCCACCATTCTCACCATGCCATGTTTCTCACAGCAAGTGAAATTGAATTTGAATTTTCTTGGAAGGCTCTGAGCCATTGGATTTCTCAAAAAGAATTTTGCAGTTGCAAGAGCATATGGAGTAGCATCAAACTCCTCGCCCGGGCAGACGCCAGACAATGGACTGCACATTACATTTCTAACAGAGTTGCCACATGCTTCGCGTGATGTCAATCCCACTTCTGCAAGACCTCTGAAAATTTCTGAGACGTCCTCTAAAACTACCCAGTGTAGTTGAATATTTTCCCTGGTTGAAAAATGGGCACTTCCAATAGAAAATTGCTCGCTTAACTGAGCGATTTTTTCAAGTTGTTGGGGATAAATCTCTCCTGCAGGTAGCTTGATCCTGACCATAGCATAATCACTTGTCATTCGTGTACCATATGCACCATGTTGGAGTCTATACCTACGGAAACTATCGTCATCATACTTGCCCTGACGATAAAGTTTTACAGTTTTTGCAAAGTCAACTGCCTCTTCAACTCTAGCCCAATTGATTGTTGGCCTTACGGAATCGGAATGAGGTTGTTTAAGATCAGATACTGTCAATATAAGAAAAATGCTTTGAGTTGTGATATAAATTTTTGATATATGGACGTTTTAGGAGGTCAGTTTTCAAAAGCATACGTAATTTTCCTACATCAAATCCCAAGTGGAATGTTATTGGAAAAAAAATTAGTACATCCTAATTTTTAAATAAAAAGTGGGAAAGTATTAATGGGTTCTAGGCAACAAAAAATCTATGCAAAAGGCCACAGTTGCAGAAAAACCATCAAAAATATTCACTGACGTCAGAGAGGTCGACATTACTCGTGCTATTGCAGACGAATTTCACTCAGTTCTAATGGATAGGGCCGAATCAGACGTAATCATTATCGGTGCAGGGCCTGCAGGACTAACTGCAAGTAGAGAATTATCAAATATGGGATTCAAGGTTTTGGTAATTGAACAAAATAACTACTTAGGAGGCGGATATTGGCTTGGAGGATACATGATGAATCCTGTAACAGTAAGAGAGCCAGCGCAAAAAATTTGGGATGAGCTTGGCATACCATACAAAAAAGTTCGAGAAGGATTGTACCTTACTCCAGGACCACATGCAGTGTCAAAATTAATTGCAGGTGCATGTGACGCAGGAGTCAAATTTCTAAATCTCACTAAATTCGATGATCTTGTTTTAAAAAATGGTAGAGTTGCAGGCATTGTTGTCAATTGGATGCCAGTGTCAGCATTGCCAAGAAATATCACATGTGTTGATCCAGTTGCATTTGAAGCAAAAATAATCATTGATGCATCAGGACATGATTCTGTTGCAGTAAAGAGACTAGTAGACAGAGGATTGGTAAATTGGAAGGGAATGAATCCAATGTATGTCAATGAGGGAGAAGAGCATGTTGTTGAAAAAACAGGTGAAGTGTATCCAGGACTAATTGCTGCAGGAATGTCAGTAACTGAGACGCATGGACTTGCACGAATGGGTCCAACATTTGGCTCAATGCTATACTCTGGAAAGAAAGCAGCTGAGATTGCAGCTGAGAAAATCAAAGAGTTAGAAAGATAAGCAGACACAATACAGATAAAATAATTGAGAGTCAACAGGATTATCTTTTATGATGAACCATCAGTTCCAGAGATAAATTTAGATAATCTAGTAGAATTTACTTCAAAAACATTTGGGATCACGCCAGAAAAGAGAAAATCAATTCTAACATACGGCAATGAAGCCACAGCAAAACATATCGCGTCATCTAGAATATTCAAATTGAGCGTACCTTACATCAAACATGTTCCAACCGCAGAAGAAATCGAATTTGAAAAAAAGAGTGCAGCTGATACATCAACAAATCAGAATATCACGTATTATGATGGGTTTGAATTACAAAATATCTTGAGAGATATTATTCCAAAAGAAGAATCAAGAGAGGATGTCTTTCATGTAATATTTACAAACAAACTAACTTGTACTTATGACTATAATGATTATAGATATCATGGAAGGGCACTGATTGGTGCAAACCCAGCAATAATATCCACCACAGGCATAATTGAAGCTCCAGCCAAGCCAAGAGATTACTATGTGGATCTCATTACAAATTCAAGATTAGGGGTAAATGTCGATGCACTCAAAGAAAAATACAGAGAAATGTTTCTAGAGTATCACGATGCCAGATTACCTACAATTATCGAGGGATATCTCCTGCAAGCGTTGTTTTACTATGAAACCGCAGAGCCATTTTGTGACGATGCAAAATGCAGATTGTTTAATGCGCATTGGCAAAAAGACCTGTTATACTCACAGATGGAATCTAAAAAATTGTGCAAAAAACATCAAGAGATCTTACAAAAATTGACAATGACTTAAATTATTGAAATAAAAAGATGCCCTATCATGATGGCAGCAGACGGAGGAGCAACAGTTCTAGAAAACAAAGACGCTCCAAAGGCACCGGAGAAAAAAAAGACAAAATTTGATGTTGTGATTATAGGTGCAGGCCCTTCAGGCTACACTGCAGGGATTTATTGCTCAAGAGCTGGATATGACACTTTGATCTTGTCTGGAATATTACCAGGAGGGCAATTGGTCAACACAACTGAAGTTGAAAACTATCCAGGGTTTGAAAATGGGATTATGGGGCCAGATCTAATGATAGAAATGAGAAAACAGACTCAGCGAATGGGAACAACGATCATAGATGATGAAGTTGTGAATGTAGATTTTAGACACAAGCCATTCAAAGTATTAACGGCCTCAGAGGAATACGAAGGAAAGGCAGTCATCATTGCAACTGGTGCAAACCCAAGAAAGTTAGGATTGGAAGGAGAGAAAACATTTGGAGGCAAGGGCGTTTCATATTGTGCTACTTGTGATGGACCATTTTTTAGAAATCAAGAGTTAGTTGTTGTGGGAGGAGGTGATTCTGCAATCGAAGAGGCAACATTTCTGACAAAATTTGCTTCAACTGTTCATCTAGTTCACAGAAGAGACGAATTGCGTGCAAGCAAAATAATGCAGGAAAGGGCACTAAATAACAATAAAATCAAATTTCATTGGGATTCAGAGGTCACCGACATTAAAGGTGACCAAAAAATGCGTCAAGCAGTTATAAAAAATCTAAAAACAGGTGAAGAAAAAACTCTGGAGGCAGGAGGGCTCTTTGTCGCAATTGGTCATGAACCAAACACAAAGCTATTCATGAACCAGATTGATTTGGACGAAGATGGGTATATTGTGTTAAAAAATAAAACACATACAAACATAGAAGGTGTTTTTGCTGCAGGAGATGTGCATGACAGAACATA
>PFFZ01000106.1:0-2389 GCA_002781805.1 Nitrosopumilales archaeon CG15_BIG_FIL_POST_REV_8_21_14_020_37_12 | reverse complement strand
AAATGTCATGAAAAGCGCTCCATGTAGCAGATGTTCAAAAAAATTCAATGAGAAAGACATCTATACAATTCAACAATTTCAATACAGACAAGAACCAAATTATGAATGGACAAAAAAATTTCTAGATAATCTAAAAGTTGGTGAATGGGATTCCCTGTGTGAGCAATGCGTAAAATTTTATGCAGAAATGTCCATGTCCGCTTGGAGAAAAGGCAGCAAGAGATAATTACAAACTTTGACAATTAACGATGACATAATGGATGACACAGATGAGATCAAAGAAAGTGCAAAAAACCACAGCAAGATACTAGCAAAGATAGGAACAGAATTGTCAGAAATTCAATTTAATTTCAAAGTACTAGACAAAACAAGCGCAGATTACTGGCAAAAACGTATTGAACACTTTAAGAAATACCACAAAAAAGGAATGGAATACTATGCAGAGGCTCATTTACTGATGAGTTTGGTTGAAAAAGAAAATGCAGGATTATTTCTACTCAGTATGAGCAAATTACGTCAATTAGGAGCCAAATTAATCGAAATATTGGAAAAGGTGAAAGAAAATCCGACAATAATGTCATCAAAAGATAAACAACAAAGCAGATGGAGCAAGGAACTCAAAGAAGAACTAATCCAATACAGCAACAAAAACATTCAGCTTGAAAAGGAAATGAATGTGAAATTTAGAGAGTTTTATGACAAGCATTTAAAGAAATTATTAGAATAGATCAAAAAACAATCAATATGCTAATTGAGACATGTGTTTAGCTTCTTTTAATGACATGTCAAATTCTTCTTCAGTCATAATGTTTTGCTTGGCATAAACACTCTTGAACTTTCGTCCATCATCTGCAAAAATTCCAACAACACATGCTTTGCCTTCGATTGGATATTTTTTCATGCACGCATATACAGCTGCTGAGGAAGGGCTAATCAATAATTTATCTTTGGCAAACACCTCTTTTACGACAGAAAATGCCTCATCATTATCGACAGAAACCCAATCATCAACTACGCTCTCACGCTTCAAGAAAAGATCAGGTTTTGCAGACTCTTCAAAGTTCCTCCAACCCTGTATCAAATGGTTTTGTTGCGGCTGACATCCAATAATCTTAATGTTGGGATTTTTTTCTTTGAGGTAGGTTCCAATGCCAGTAATGGTTCCACCAGTTCCAACACCTGTAAAAAAATGAGTTACTTTTCCATCAGTTTGTTTCCATATTTCTGGCCCAGTTCCAACATAATGCCCCTTAAAATTTGCCTCATTGGCATATTGGTTCGGAGAGTAATACGTGTCAGGTCTAGAAGCGGCAATAGAGGTTGCAAGAGCAATACTTTGATCTGTGCCTGCACCCACTTTCGGACACAGGTCATCGCTGGTTTCAAAAACCTTGGCACCCAAATTTCTAATGATGTCTTTAGTTTCGTTGCTTGCTTTTTCAGGAATTACAATTTCTACCTTGTAACCTAGCAGATTAGCAATTCCAGTAAGTGCAATCCCAGTATTTCCAGAAGTTGGTTCAATAATGATGCTTTTTCCTTTTGTCAGGATTCCCTTTTCCTCGCCATCTTTGATCATCCAATATGCAGCCCTGTCTTTGACAGAGCCAAACGGATTGTGTCCCTCCAGCTTTGCAAAATATTCAACATTATCATTTGACAGAGATTCTAGTTTTACAAGAGGGGTGTTACCTACGCGGTTAAGTACATCAGTATCAGTAACAGTCGTCATGATCTGTTTATTTCACCTTTTTAATTTGAAATGTGATAACGTTACCGTCTTTAGACATATTTACCAATTCATGGCCGTTGCGGTTAACCCATCTAGAGATATCATCTTCAGCTGCAGGATCATCTGCCAAAACTGTTAAAATCTGGCCAACTTGCATTTTCTCAATTTCAATTTTTGTTCTAAACACAGGTTCGGGGCAAAACAATCCTGTTGCATTCAATTTTTTTTCAGTAGATTCAGACATTGTATCTAATTCATCAAGGTCGTTTTGTCATATTAAAATCTATTCGAGTTTAGCTTGACCTATTTTTACTACAAGGCCATCTTGAACATAGTTCCCAGATTACGTTCTCTCATAAAACTAGGATCATGATTTTGAAAATTAATTTTTTGTGAGATTCTTTTCATCAGATAGATAGCAATATTGTAAAAGATGGACCAGAGATGACTGTCTTGATTAGAATCATATATTTTGAGCATCAGGGTCAAAAGCCATTTTGCATTTGGATAATGTTCAGAAATATAATCAACCAGATAATCTTTGGAGTTGCTAATTTTGTACTTTAAGTGATCTAAAGTTTCAACAGGTAAAGCATAGCCCGTTTGTGAAATTTCAATTCTGCCCTTTCTCATAGACTGCAAGATATCATCTAGATT
>PFFZ01000060.1:243-9148 GCA_002781805.1 Nitrosopumilales archaeon CG15_BIG_FIL_POST_REV_8_21_14_020_37_12 | reverse complement strand
AAACACTGAGTGGGTTTCCAGTACCAACTACTGGCTCGCCTGGTTTCAATCCACTTGTTGACTCGTATACTTGAATAAATGCAACATCACCTGTCAATCGGATTACTTCGCCGACAAGCTTTGAATTTCCAACCACTACAGTTTCATACATTTTTGCATCAGACATTCCATCTGCCTTTACTGCAGGCCCACTGACCCAAACAATTCTACCTTGAGCTGCCATCCTAATTCCCTACTCCGAATTTTGATGCAATTTCTTTCCTTATTAAAGGCTTCAGACGTTCAATCCTTGCATCAATAGTATTATCAAAAGTCATTGCACCATCTTTTGATTTAACAATAACACCACCAAGACAATCAATTGTTTCAGCAGATAGTTCTGCTCCAGAAAATTGTGAAAGAGCAGAGTTGACCAAATCCCTATCCTTGGAATTTGTATAAACTATTACTTGTGTGGTTCCTAAGATATTTGTAGATTTTTCTAAGAGTGATTTTATCAAATTAGCATAATCCCCGTTGCGTTGGGCATTAGCAATTTGTTCAAGTGCTTTAGTAAATACGTCCTCAACGGCCTTTTCTAATGCTAAAAGCTGTTTGTTTCTTGCTTCAAGATCAGAACTACCAACGATCTGTTTTTGTATCTTGTCTGCCTCTTTTTTCCCATCTGATATGATTTTATCATATTCCTGCTCTAGTCTAGGAATTGCATTATCTAGGGTCTTTTGAGCATCTGTGAGGGCTAAATCTATGCTTGACAGAATGTTTTTTTGAGTTTGATCGAGTATTTTGTCAATAGTAGTTTCTAATGCAGAACTAGATTCCAATGAGTGCCGTAAATCCGTAATGGATTTTAATGTTTGGGAGTTTCCAATTCAGAAAGATATTAAAATCAAAGGAAATACGTTGGATTATCTTGGTAGTAGCAGATCTGAAACTTGGGAGTGTAATATTACCAAGAAGTGAATCTCCAAAAGCAGTTTCAAGACTTACAGAATTTGAATGGTTTCACAAGATAGATTCGGAGAATGATCTTGTTACACCGGAAATTGATGATCTGTTATTAGAAGCTCAAAAAACATATCAGGCAATTGATGAGGTAATCAAGGGTTTAGGCGTACCACTGACCGTGGGAATTTTGGAGATTCTATTCAAGGGAACTGTAATCAAGAAAAGCAATTATGAAATTGAAGAAATTGAAGACATGATAAAAGACCTTAAAAAACGTGCGCCTACAATTATTGATGAACCAGCACATCTCTTAGAAGAAGAAGCCAACACAAGACGTTCACTTGAAGAGTATAGATCACTAAAAGATACGCTTGAAATTGCCAAGAAATTGAACATAGATTTATCAGGTTTTGGTTTGATGAAATATTTCTATACAAATCTCTTTGTTATCGACTCTACAGATTATGAAGAGATCAGCAGGGCACTTGATGGAATCACTTTTTACAAGTATGACTTGGCAAGTAAAGAAAAAGTAGCAATTCTTGTGATTTGTGGAATTGATGATTCAGAAAGAGCGCTAAAAGTACTTCGTGGGTTTAATGCAAATCCATTTGTCATACCAGAGGGAATCCCTCAGGTTCCAGCAGAAGCATTTGCAATGGTTGATGCCAAAATCAAAGAACTGCTAACAAAGCAAGGAACAGTTGCAAAACAGATTGCATCTATCAAAAAGAAGATCAGACGGGATATTTTGATTTTACATGAAGAAGCATTAGTTGCAAAAGAAGTTCTTGAGACTTTAAGAAAACCAGGAGGGACAAAACACTTTGCTGTAATTCAGGGATTCATTCCAAGTAAAATGGAATCTAAATTCAAGGATTCTACAAAACAATGGATGTCAGTTGTTGAAGACATTACAGAACCAAAACATAAAGAGCAGATTCCGGTTCTATTTGATAATAAAAAATTTGTTAGAACATTTGAGGTAATCACACAAAGTCAAGGAATTCCTAACAAGGGAGAAGCAGATCCAACACCCATGATTGCATTGATGTGGCCAATATTTTACGGATTGATGTTTGCAGATATGGGTCATGGATTATTGCTTATGGGAATGGGATTGTTATTCAAAGTCAAGGGACAAGGAAATCTCTCCAAGTGGGGAATGCTCATTGCAATTTCTGGTGCTTCAGCTGCAATAGCAGGTGTAGGTGCTGGAGAGATGTTTGGGTATCATCTTGATCATATGGGACCATTTGAAGGACTCTTAGAAGAGGGAGGAGCATTGCATTCAGTAAGCTGGATTGTAGGCATTCTAAGTGTTGCGGAACTAACCTTTGATCAAGTAATCAATATCCTCAAAGTTTCATTATTCATAGGAATTATTCATCTTGTTTGGGCAATGGTTCTACGCATCAGAAGGTTAGCACACGAAGGGCACAAGCTTGTAATGTACATGGAGGCAATTCCAAACATCACACTGTATGGAGGAATTGTGGTTATCATGATGTGTGCAATAGGCTCACAATATGATGTAATGAACATGTATTCCAAAGTTCACAATGAAGCAGTTCCATGGGTAACAATATTCCTAGGAGATTGGGCACAAGTATGGATCGTAACTAGAATTGCAGTAGTAATTGTCATTGCCTCAATGGCAATGATGATGATCGGTGGAATTTTACATGCAAAGAGACATCCAGAGGATGGAGGCTCTGCGGCCAATGTTGTAATGGAAGTATTTCTTGGCAAAACAGTTGAAAGCTTAGCTCATACAATCAGTTATGCTCGACTTGGAATCATGTTATTGGTACATGCCGCGTTGTTACTTACAGTAAACAATGCATTTGTTTCACTTGGAGGTTCAGAATCTATTGGCGCATGGGCAATGATCATTGGTGGAAACTTGGGAATCATGATGATTGAAGGACTAATTGTATACATACAGTCACTCAGATTGCATTTGTATGAATTTTTCACAAAATGGTATGACGGCGGATCACAACCATTCAGACAAATTAGACCTGAATTAATATACAATCAATTTATCTGGAAAAAAAAGAAATAAAATTAAAAGAAATTATTCTTGCCTAGCTTCGATGCCCCTTTTTAGCAGATCCTTTGGCACCATCATACTTTTGGTACCTAATTCTGCCCCTCTTTTCTACACATTTCTTTCCAAGAACTGTTTCCTGTTTCAACAGTTTTTTCTGCAGTGTCTTTGATCTTTTTTAAAAATTCCATAAAATAGTTGAGCTTAGAGTATAGAAAAGGAATAATGGAATCATTTCTCCACAGGAAGTTCTAATTTATTTCCCCATTCGCCCCATGATCCCAAGTAAACTCGAACATTTTCAAATCCAAGTTTTTTTAAAATAAGAAATGTGTTGGCAGCTCGATATGCACCTTGACAATAAGTAATTATTTCAGAATTTTTGGGAATGTTATAGAGTTTAGATAATTCATCGTTGTTTTTGAATGTCCCGTCTTCGTTGATGTTGTTGGTCCAATCAATATTGATTGCGTTTGGGATATGGCCACCTTGAGCAGCACGTATGATAGTACCAGTATATTCTCCTTGTGATCTTGCATCAATAATTCTAACAGAATCCAGATTTTCTTTAATGTATTCAAAACCAGCAATGACGTTGTGATTGATTTTGCCTGAAAATTTGGATGGTTTGAAACCATTTAATTTTATTTCAATTGGATAATTTTCTTTTTTCCATTTTTGAATTCCTCCATCCAATATTGAAACATCATCATGAGAAAAATACAACAACATCCAAACACCTCTCGCAGCAAGCATACCTGAGACATTATCATAGAAAACAATTTTCTTTTCTGGAGTTATACCTAGGAATGAAAGAAGTGTCTGTGTTTGTTTGTTAAAGTTTTCAATTCCTTCCTTTGTTGTATCAATCCAGTGAAATGCAAAAAGATCCAGATTTACAGAATTTGGTATGTGTCCTTCTGAATATTCCTTAAACGATCTAGTATCTACAATTATCAAATTTTCATCTTTTAAAATTTGTAGCAAATCATTTGATTGAATGAACATATAGAAAATAGATCTGTTCTGAGATTAATTTGTTATAGAAGACACAATAATGAGATGAAAAAGATCCCTAAGAGTAAGGGTTGAATAATAAAAAGAAGAAAAGAAAGTTGTTTTCTATTCGTTTACGTATGCTCTTTCGCCGTGTTGTGCCAAATCGAGACCAATCTCCTCTTCTTTAGGAGTGACTCTGATTCCGCCAGGCCATACAACGTCCATTACTTTGAGGATTACAATTGTGACACCAAATGCATATCCAATTGAGATTGCTGCACCAATGATACTGATTGCTTGTTGTTCGTATCCTTGTGGTGTACCAGTCCATGCTCCCCAACCATCACCTGTATCCCAGATGTGTGGACTTGCTAATGTACCAGTCAAGATTGCGCCTGTGAGACCACCCATTCCGTGTACTCCCCATACATCGAGTGCGTCATCCCACTTTCTGGCATTCTTGAATGCTACAGAACCATAGCAAATTGTACCTGCTGCAATTCCGATAATGATAGATGCCATCGGTCCAACCCAACCAGAGGCTGGTGTGATTGCAACCAATCCTGCCACTACACCTGATGCAGCACCTACAATGCTTGGTTTTCCTGTATGTGCCCATGACATTAGTACCCAGGTAATAGCTGCCATACCTGTAGCTGTATTAGTTACAACCCAAGCACTGACAGTAATACCATCAACCATCACTTCACTTCCTGCGTTGAAACCAAACCATCCAAACCAGAGGATTGCTGCTCCCAGCACCACCATTGGAATGTTGTGTGGTTCCATTGGAACTTTACCATATCCAAGTCTTCTACCAAGGATAATGGCTCCTGCTAATGCAGAGAATCCTGAAGTAATGTGTACTACAGTACCACCAGCAAAGTCAAGCGCAAATGAGGCTTCTTCAATTTCTGGAACGAGATCGAGTCCGCCTCCACCTATGAGTCCACCTCCCCATACCATATGGGCAACTGGATCATACACAAATGTACCCCAAAGGAGTACAAAGATGATTAATGCACTGAACTTGATTCTGTCAATCAAACCACCAATAATTAGAATTGGTGTAATGATTGCGAAAGTACCTTGGAAGGCTGCGAATAATGCATGTGGAACTGTACTTGGCCAACTATCACCACAAGCTTCTTCAGATTTCATTTGTTGCATTTGATATGCATTTGACCAAATGTCACCGTCACAAGCTGTTGGTGCACCTAGAGGTGCATAGTTAGAGACCATGTTAAATCCTGCATAATCAAGACTTCCCATGAACATCTGGGCTCCCTCATTGGCGTTTGGTGCAAAGGCTAGGGAATATCCCCAAAGTATCCATTGCACTGACATTAAACCCATAACAATTAGGGTCATTCCAAGAACATTGACAATGTTCTTTGAACGTGCCAATCCACCATAGAAGAATCCCACACCAGGACTCATGAAAAGTACTAATGATGTTGCTGTTAGCATCCATGCAGTATCACCTGTATCGATGTAACATGCAGTGAAAGACCCATCACCGTTGTCAACCCAACATTCGTTTGGGTTACCAGTGTAAATTCCATGATCATAGTATCCGTCCATACCATCGGTAACTTGCTGTGCAAATGCCTGAGACATTGCACCAGTAGCTGTAATGGTTACTGCGGCCACAAGTAATAGAGCATACTTGTGGTTCCTAGAATTCATTAAATTTATCGAAATTGAAAATTATTTAAGGGTTGAAGACGTCAAAATCACTGTAAATGTAAATTATTATATTTTGGTTTATTCTGATAATATCATAGAAAATGAAAATTATGTCAAGGGTGGATAAATGAAAGTAAAGCCAGATACCAAACTCTCAATTTTTGACACATTCAAGACAAAAGGAGAAGAATTAACTGGGGAGGCCAACAGACAAAGAGCAATTATAACAATTTTAGCTAGTAATGCAAATCCCGCTGAAAGGACAAGAACGGGAATTTCACAAAGAATTGCAAAAGTACATGGAGTTGCATGGAAGAATATCTATTCAGGAATTTTCAGAGATCTGGACGAAATTCTTATTCCAATGGGAATTGCAGAGGAACATGGAAGATTACCTCTAAAGCGAGGACCTAAAGCACTACAAGAAAAAGGAATTCCCTATTATCATTTAACAAAAAAAGGTATCTTAATTGCTTTATCTATTAGTGAAATAAAAAATAGAGAAAAACTGCTGAATGAGTTTTTAGCACAAGCAGAAGAAAATGAGAGAGACGATGAAAAAATCCTATTAAATCTATTAAAAACGAGCCCGAATTTTACATATTCAGTTTTACAAAAATATGTCAAGGCATTTTGTGATAATAAAATAGAACTACTTCCATTTGATCTATCAAATCTTAGAAAGATAGAAGACGAGTCTCTAACAATACAAAAAGAGATTATTAAGACATTTTTGCAACTATCAAAACAGGATAAGGAAGAAGTTATAAAATTTCTTAATAAAATCGCCTAAAATACTGAATTTTTAGCAATCAAACGCCAAACATTAAAATCCGTTGCCCATCAAACTTGATCTAAATGGGTCGCTCCAAAAATGTCTATGCGTCTGTAAAATCATACAGTCAAAGAGGTAAACTGCTCAAAAGAGCAGATTATCAGACGCTTGCAGAGTCAAGGGATCTTGAGGAGTTGATGACTAGAATTAAGAATACAGTATATGGGGATTCAATTACTGAAGTCCAGAAACCATACACATCACAAGGTATTGAATCGGCGTTAAGAGGTCATCTTGCAGATATTCATTATTCGATTGCAAAAACTGCAGGAGATTCGGATATTTTAGACGCTTATTTTATGAAATTTATCATTTCAAATTTGAAAATAATTCTAAAAGGAAAGGTATTAGGCAAGACCCAAGAAGCAATTGAGACTCACATTAATCTTCGTGCAGAAGAACTGGTAAAACAAAGAGACATCATAATCAAGGCATTAGTTGCAAAAGACCTTGAAGAAGCAGTGGCTAGTTTGAACTCTGTACAATTTGGAGAGGAAATTGCTAAAGCTGCTACACTATACAATGAGAGAAAAAATATTCAGATTTTTGATATTTATTTTGATAAAATATTATATCAACAGCTTGGTCGTGCTGTAAAAAATTCCAGAGACAATGATGTTGTCAAGCTAGTTGGTATGGATATTGATTATTACAATCTTTTAAGTGTAATTAGAGGAAAGTTTTGGGGATTGGACGAATCACAGATTCAAGATTTGATTGTAACGCAGACTCCAACTATTCCAAGAGAGTTGTTGGGAAGAATGATATCTGCTGCTACAGTAAGAGATGCATTCAATGAACTTACAAATACAAAATACAAGATTATGATTCCACAGATTGAAAATGAATTAGATGCAGTGTCTGAATTTGAGAGAGCATTTGAAGTGGCATTATATCATTCATCTGCAAGAGCATTTACAAAAATGTTCAGTTTTGCAACAATCATTGGAATTACAAAATTAACTGCTTTCGAAGTAAGAAATTTAGCTGCTATTGCATATGCAGTTGAGCAAAAAATTCCAACAGATGTCACAATGTCAAAACTGATTCTTGATGAAGAATAGATTTTATAATGATTAGATTCCCAAAGAAAAAAACAGACATATCTACTGAAACCGTCATCAATACAATTTGGGTAAGTGGGTTTATGGCTATGATTTTTTCATTGCCTCCACTAGGATTATTCCTCGGAATTTACTTCGGGACAGGCAACATGGTTTTAGGAGCTGTCATAGGATTTGGGACACATTTTGTAACTTTAGCATTTTCGGCAAAAATTTCAAAATTTTTAACCGAAATTATGAGTTAATCTATAAGGATGGATATATCAGGTAAATTACCATGATGGGAGACAGAGATTTTCGAAGTTTAATCAAAAATGCAGTAGAATCTATAGGTAGAGAGTTAGAAATCGAGATTGATTCAAAAGACATCAAAACTATTCACCTGAAAGAAGTAGTTCAATGTCTAAGGCGTTCATATTATGACAGAATAGATCCCAAAGAAGTAGAAAGACGTGGATTTAGTGATCTACTGTCAGGATTACTACGAAAATTGCAGTTTGGAAGCAACCCAAAAGAGTATGTAATTGATGACATTAAACTCAAAGGCCAAGCAGATATGATTGCAGATGATTCAATAATTTTGTTTAGGCCTACCAATTCAACACCTCAAGATCCTAAAGCTAACGATTTGCTTTACCTAAATGCATGTATGTGGATCTATGAGAAAAAAGATGGAATGATAATCTATATTTCAGGAAACAGAGAGGAGTCTAGTTTTGCATTAATTCGTGACAAAAAAATGTTTGAGGAAGTAGTTAGAAGAGTAAGAGTACTAAATGATCTTCTCAAGGAACAAAAAACTCCGATATTGGAACCTTCAATGGAATGCACTGATTGTCAATATTATCAAAGATGCTACATTACAAAGAAGAATACAAAACAAACATCACTAGCAGAAATGCTAGGTTTTAGTAAAGACGATTAGAAAAGTAATGAAAAAGATTGTAAAGGAATGATTCCTTCTAATCTAGTGATTCAGGGTGTCCTTTTCCACGTAATGCGAAACACACAACTGCTAACGCAATTGCAACCCCTATTGCTGAGCCATAAGCGGCCATTCCTGCTTCTGCCATTTGATAAAAACCCACCTTACGGGCTTTTATAATTTTGCCAATATTTTCACTCTAAAAACATATTATCATAATTTCAGATTATTATGATACAATCAAATACTTGTAGTTATTTTGTAAATTCAAAATGAATTTCATTCTCATGACCACTAGTCATGGAGCTAAAATTGTAAAAGACATCACCAGTAACTCGCCAGTTTGCAGTGTTATTTTTAAGAGTAGACCATAATTCAGGGACATTCCCATT
>PFFZ01000060.1:0-194 GCA_002781805.1 Nitrosopumilales archaeon CG15_BIG_FIL_POST_REV_8_21_14_020_37_12 | reverse complement strand
AGAGAATAATAGTTTGAACCAAATTCCACCATTCCCTCAGGTCTGCTACCTATTTGACCACCAGAAATTTGTCGTTGTTCTGAAAAATTTGTCTCAAATAGCTGATAATCCATTACTTGAACAATAACAGAAATTGGGTTAGGGTTTGTAAGTTTAAATTTGATCTCAATGGTGGCAGCCCTTTCAGAAATATC
>PFFZ01000074.1:4608-9413 GCA_002781805.1 Nitrosopumilales archaeon CG15_BIG_FIL_POST_REV_8_21_14_020_37_12 | reverse complement strand
AGAACCGCTAGACAGCCTGCATCCACTTTACATTCTGTACACTTCTGGAACTACTGGAAAACCAAAGGGGGTTCTACATGGTACCGGAGGGTATCTCACTCATTTGTATTCGACATTCAAATGGGCATTTGATATCAAAAATTCAGATGTTTTTTTCTGTACTGCTGACATAGGATGGGTTACAGGACACAGCTATGTAGTTTATGCTCCGTTACTTCATGGTGCCACCGAAGTGATGTATGAAGGTGCCCCTGACTTTCCAAACCCATCACGCATGTGGGATATAATTCAAAAATACCATGTAACAATATTTTACACTACTCCTACTGCATTGAGAATGTTTATGAAATTTGGTGACGCGCTTCCAAACTCTTTTGATCTTTCCTCGATTCGATTACTTGGGACTGTTGGTGAACCAATAAACCCCGAAGTATGGCGATGGTACTATCAAACCATAGGGAAAGAAAAATGTCCAATCATAGATACGTGGTGGCAAACTGAAACTGGTGGCATGCTGATTTCCCCTCTGCCTGGGTTGGAGACAATTCCGTTAAAGCCCGGATCTGGCACAAGACCCATTCCTGGAGTTTCGATATCTGTAGTTGACGAAAATGGCATTGAGCTGCCCGCAAACACAAAGGGCTACCTTGTAATCAAAAATCCTTGGCCTGGAATGCTTTTGACACTGTGGGGCGATGATAAAAAATACAAAGACACCTACTGGTCAAAGTATGCTAATTTCTATTATTCAGGGGATTATGCAATAAAAGATGATGACGGGTATTTTTGGTTGCTTGGGCGTGCTGATGATGTACTCAAGGTTGCAGGACATCGGATTGGTACTGCAGAGCTTGAAAGCTGCATAGTGTCACACCACGACGTTGCAGAATCTGCAGTATGCGGAGTACCTGATGAAGTTAAGGGCGAAGTGATCATTGCGTTTGTTGTTTTAAAGGAGAATTCACAAAAGAATTCAGAACTTTTAGAAAAGGAACTGATCTCCAAAATTCGAGTCGATATTGGTGCTATTGCAACACCAAAGCAAATCTACTTTGTCTCAAAACTCCCAAAGACTCGAAGCGGGAAGATAATGAGGCGACTCTTAAAGGCAATAGCTAGCAATGATAAGATCGGTGATGTCAGTACACTGGAAGATGGAGCTGCAGTAGCTGAAGTCCAAACTGCTTTTGAGGAATTACAAAAATCTATGAAATAAACGACAGTTATTTTGCTAGTGACTTTAGATCTGCTTCAATTAGCATATCAAACATTTTTTTCAGTCCGTTGTATTCTGACTTTGAGTTTTCATCCATCTTTTCATACTCTGTAATTTTTATCTCGTTTAGTCTGTCTTTTGCATTCCTAAAGTATTTTTTTAACTCTGAAATTTTCTCGTCATTCAGATCATCTGCATCAAAAATAACTGTATTGCTTCCAATCAGGTTTTCTTTCTCGTCATACAGACTGGTGGCTTGAAGAATTCCAGGGAATTTACTCCCGTCTTGTCTCTTGAAAGTTATTTTTCTATCAGTTACCCTTCCTGTCTCAAACCACACCTTTAGAGACTCATTCATGTCTTCCCATGATTCCTTGGGAACGTGCTCGAAAATTGGCTTGCCTATTATCTCTGATTTTGCATATCCTAGCTTTGTGGCATATGTTGAATTGCAGTCAAGGATTATGCCTATTGAGTTGATTCTGCGCCACATTATTGGGGCGTCCTTGAGAATCTTTCGGGCCTCTGTCTGTGACATTTTTTGAATTGCCTTTGTCTTACTATTAAATTAAAATTTCAGCCAAACCATTGATCCAGATTGTGGCTTTTCTTTTCGATTGCCTTTTTGAGTCTGTTTAATGAAGATTGAACCCTGTCTTCTGAAAAATTTCTTTCCCTGACTAGGTATTCTGTAATTGCATCATAGTCAACGGTTCCAAAAACTATTTCGTCGACTTTTGCGACATTTGGCTCCAGAAATATTTTTCGTATTTGCTCGTAATCTATCTCTTTTAGCTGATCTTGAATAAGAGGAATGTCTTCTAGTCTTGAATGCTGTTTTATCATTTTTAGCGCAGTTTTTGGCCCGACTCTTTCAAACCCGTCTGGATTAAAGTCCGTACCAATCAAAATTCCTACATCCACCAACTCCTCTCTAGTTATTTCTAGTGAATCTAGCGTTTTCTGTGTCTCAATTATTTCAGGTTCTATCTCGATGTATGTGTTCCTGTTTGGTATTTTTCTTCTACCACTATTTGTAAAATTTCTTACCAGTCTTTTTGCTCCAAACAAAACTGAGTCAAAGTCCTGACTTGCCGATGCATATGCCTGTCCCGTGTTTGTTAGATGTGCGGCAGTTGCTTCCCCTTCTGATGGCGCATCGATATATGGAATCCCGAAATGCTTGAGCAATATTTTTGAATCTTCCACCATCCCATCTCTCATGCTGGTAGTCTGCTGCGCAAATTTTCTTGCATCTTCCAGATTTCCTTCCGCGATTGCTTTTTCGTATTTTACGGTCGCGTCTTTTTTGATCTGCTTTCTTCGCTCTATCTCTGCTGTTTTCAATGACGGTGGTTTTCCATCAAATACATACACTGGTTTTATTCCTAGAGATAGAAAATTGATGTTTCTGTATAGCAAGCCACTTAGGTGGCTAGTGATCCTTCCTTCAGAATCTGATAATTGCATTCCGTCTGGGCCTCTGATTATGGCTAGAAATTGGTATATTGCATTATAGGCATCAATTGCAATCACTTTGTTTGAGAATGTCTCGAGCTTTGTCTTTTCTCGTATTACGAGTGACTTTAGGTTTAATCCCATTACTTTTTCTTGTTTTTTGTGGTATTTTGTGTTTATCTTTGAATGTATGGAAAGGCAAATACCCTTATTTTGATAATTTTTTTCCAGATTATGCAAAATTGGTTTCTTTGGGCTGGAATTAGCTTTATTCTGGGTGGTGTGATTAGCTGGGGATTGACACAAGGAGCCACTGAAATTGTAAGTTTTAAAGAAGATGTATCTGGTTATGCTATTGGATGGATTTTGGTTGGGATTGTTTTGATCTCGGTTGGTTTTCTAAAACGCAAAAAGTAATTTTCAATCTATAATGTCTGCCATAATTCCTGTCCTTGTTTTTTGTGGTCATGACCACCTTGATCTGTTTTTATAAAATCCCAAATACAACGACTTGATATGAATGATTTTGACATTCCTGAACATTTGTTTGACAGAATCTATGAAATAAAATACGACAAATCTGCCACTCCTGTAGAACTTGTATCTTATTTTCCTTTTGCTGACGAAGATAAAAAAGCCATCCGTGTATTACTAGGCTCAAATATCTTGTTTCGTTCAATTTTTTCAGATGTAATATCTGAAGAAGAATGGCAAAAAACCAAAGAGCAAATTAAAAAAAGATTCAATGACGAGCTTTTGGATATTGATGGAACGTGATGTCTGATTTGCTTTATTATGGAGATGTTCTAAGGGAATTTGCCAGGTTAGCCAAGTGGTAAGGCGGCCGTCTCGAAAACGGCTACGCGCAAGCGTGCAGGGGTTCAAGTCCCTTACCTGGCGTTTCCCTTTTGAGTTGAATCCTCTTTATCGTATTGATGATACCTGGTGAGTACAATTCAAAAAATAATTGTGGGGATGTCATAATTGTTTAAGTCGCTTTGTTTTTATATTATAATATACTATGGTATACTGGAGTATATCATGGAACAAAGCACAATCAAACTTTCTAAAAAGATAAAAAACGATCTCAAAAAACAGATGAACCATCCAGGCGAGACCTACGAGATGGTAATTGCAAGACTGCTAAGAAATGCACAGGAAGATGACGTGTTGAACCCTGCAATCATCAAAAACATTGAGGAAGGAGTGGCAGACATCAAGGCAGGACGCGTGTATACATCTGAACAGGTCAAAAAGAAACTAGGTCTAAAATGACATGGCAAGTCATATGGTCTGAAAAATCTGTAAAACAGCTAGAAAAACTAGACAAGAAAAATGCTCAGAGGGTTTATGATGCAGTGCTAGGTTGTACACAAGATCCATTCAAAAATGTGACAAGACTTACAAATTCACCCTTTTACAGACTGCGAATAGGGAATTACAGGGTTATTTTGGATCTACAGCAAAGTAAAATGATTATTTTTGTTATCGAAGCAGATCACAGGGGAAGAATTTACAAAAAATAATGGTAGGAGTTTGAAAAGCATCTCATGGCTTTCTGCGTTACTGGACTTGGCCATTTTTGTACCATTCACTCATCTGGTGCCTGAATACTTGATACAAAAAAATTTGTACTATTACAAATCATCTAAACTGTCAATTCATCTAAGATATACAACAAGTTTTCTAACTCCTAAGTGTGCAATTTCGTACTTGTGCCTGTCGTGTAATGTTGATATGATGTGTTTTGTGATTGGTTATTTTTGCCAAAGGCTTAATTCTGTCTCTTGTGAATCTGTGGCGTGGATCTAACTCAAAAAAGACTTCCTGCCATTTTGATCATCGTGCTTGTAGGAATACTAATCTTTCAATACACTGCAAATACATCCAACACAAAAAAATTGATAGATTTTGAGACTTGTGAGATATATTTACAAGATAATCAAATCAACAGCAAAAAATATCTCAATGAATATGATTCAAAGTGCCTAGACTTGAAAAACTTTAACACTTCCCCCTGATATTGTAACGATTTAATTAAAATTCTTTTATTCTATACCTACTGGTTATTGTTGTAGCTTGAATTTCATAACACAAAAAGTCTTGGAATACCAACAAAAAAAGCTGATTG
>PFFZ01000074.1:0-4524 GCA_002781805.1 Nitrosopumilales archaeon CG15_BIG_FIL_POST_REV_8_21_14_020_37_12 | reverse complement strand
AAGAAAAAATGATAAACATTTGGAGTAAAAATGTGGATAAAATAGAAAAAGAAATAGCAAAAATCAAATCAAAAATCAATTGATTTTTCCAAATTTGTTGCCTGATGGAGTATAATTTCATGTAAAATCAAAAAAATACATACTGGCAATTATATCTTGTATGGATGCCACACAAGCATGGAATTTGTAACTCTGCTAATGTCTACTATGGATCAGATATTGGCACAAGTTTTTGACATTGCAAATAATACTGTGCTGAGGGAATGGGGGATAAAAACAGTTGAAAGTATTGCAGACAAATCATTACAAGACATGCCTAAAATTTAGCATGTTTGTGCCTGCATCGCCACTTTTTTATCCTGATCATGGTAAATACAAGTGAGAGGGACAATTGTGCAAGTAGCGATTTTACTATTGTTGCTCCTCGTCGGGGTTTTTTTGTTAGTTGATGTTAATCCCAGTTTTGGAGAACAAGACCGAATTCCAGAATGGGTGAAAAGTACACTATCTATGTGGTCTGATGGTTCTATCACAAATGAAGAATTTGTGAGGGCAATAGACTATCTTTCAGAGCAGGGAATTATAAAAATTTCATCCACTAGTGACAAAGAAATGCAAAGGCATGCAGATTATCTAAAAGCAAAAAGCGAGGTCCTTGAGGATGAAGTAAAGCAACTAAGAGAAGAGAACAAGGAATTTCGGATTTTATTAAAAAGTCAGAAAATAAGCAAATCTAGTGATTATCCTGCAACAATGTCAAAACTGTTTGATGAATACCAGGCACTGCAAAATGAAATTAAATCACTGCGAGCAACAAACAAACAATTCTCAAAGCAGATTGATTCTTGGATAACCAGCAATGGCATTCCAGAACAACGATCTCCATCTAATGTGGGGGATGATGAACGACTCCAAACAGAATCTCGATATGTAAAAAAAATCAATGACCTAACGTTGGAAAATAAAGCGTTTGTAGATCAAATTAGGGGTCTAGAAGAAAAGGCAACATCCTATCAGAATGATATTGATGTGCTTAATCTGGAAATTCAAAATAACCAAGAACTAATCACCGTACTAAAAGAGATAAATCAAGAAAATCGATTACAGGCAAATCAACTGATTCAAAACGATGAAGAATACAAATTATTAATTGCTGATCTAAAAAATGAAAATCTCCTCCAAAAACAAAAAATGATTGAATATGAAGAAAAAATCAAGTCTCTTGATGAAAAATTCAATATTGCCCTAAATCAGCAACAGCAAAACGAGGCCAACATATCTCTCTTAGAAAATAAAAACTCTAATTTTGAAGAAACCATCAGTAACTTGGAAGACATTAACCAAACACAAAAAGAACAACTTGTGGGTGCGCTAAATGATCTTGTGAATGCCAATAATGTCATATCTTCACTTTCAGGAAAAATTGACGAGTATGCTATTCTTGTAAAATCTCTAGAAGATGACTCTGTGCTGCTTGAAAATAAACTTGAACAAACAAATGCAGAAAAGACACGTGATCAAGCGAAAATCTCTCAATTAGAACAAGAAAACGCCGAACAAAGAAAGGTTCTGATTGAAGTAATGAATGAGGCTCAGGAATCCAACGAGTTCCAATCCATTTTGGATTCTAGATTGACAAATTACCGAGAATTGGTAGACGATCTGAAAACTGAAAATGATCAATACCGACAAACAATTGGCGCACTGGAGCACGAAAACATTGAAAAAAACACTTCGCTGATTTTGATGAAAAATACCGTTGATGATCTAAATGATTTAGTGACGGTGCTAAACTCTAAAATTCAAAGTCATGAAAATACAATCAACGTTTTAAATGATGAAAACAATGCACTCAAAAATGATTTGATTCCTACCCATGAACAAAAAGTATCTGAATTTGAATCTAAATTACGTGATCTTGAAGGTGAGAAAACCATACAAAAGGAATTCATTACTAGGCTAGAACTGGAAATCGAAGAATCTGATGCACTCGTAAACGAGCTAAACTCGGAGATTTCAAGTTATCAAAACCAGATCAAACTATTTGAAAACGAAAACCTACAATATAGAAATGAAATCACATCATTGAAAAATGTACAAAACCCTCCTCTAAATGCAGCAGGTGAGATTCTTGGTCAGACCGATAACATGATCCAACTGCTTACAGAACAAAATTCCTTATATCAAAAAACCATAGATGAACTTAAAGAAGAAAACAAAATACTGGAAAAAAAGGCCAGTGTTGCAAACAATGACAATGCAGACAATTTAATCCTGATGTCTGAAATCCATGCTGAGAATAATGATCTGAAAAAACAAATCTCCTTTTTACACACTGAGATTAAAGAAAAACATGATCAAATTATCTCACTAAAAAATACTCAAGTGCAAAACAATGCTATTCCACAAGACAGCCATACACAAAAATCAACACTTGCTTCATCCGGTGACATGATTGATGAATTGACAAAGAAAAATGATTTGTTGCTTGTTGAACTTAATTATCTCAAGGCAAAAGATCTTGTAAATGACGATGAAATCAAAGTTTTGAGAGATGAAAACAAAGAATATCGAATATTGCTAAATCTATTGAAGAAAGATCAAAAATCAGTCACAGGAATTGATAGCGCGAACCATGACTACATGAATGAAAATAATGTACAAGGAGTCATGTTCAAGACCACCAATATTCAAAAAAACCTGCCTGATGATTGGATATCGCAAATCAAGACTTCAAAAACACCATTGCTTTTTGTTGAACCAACTCCAAAATGGTCAAAAGACATGTCTGCAGAAGTACGTGACGCATTGGATTATTGGAAGCAAATTGCTAATGTGGAATTTAAAATAGTCAGCACTTACTCCTCTGATATCACTACCATTGAATGGAAAAAAGAACTTAGAAATGATTTTGATGGATATACTGTAGGCCAGACCCACATTTCAATTGGGTTGGGAAGTACTAATTGTGACGGAACTTGGAGGCCATACAGTTCTGAATCTATCAAAAATATCCTGATTCATGAAATTGGTCACACACTGGGGCTTGGTCACGCATCTGCTGAATCAAACATCATGTATCCTATGATTGATGATGCAAAGTTTGCCCCACTTGATCAGACTGTGGTGATCCCCCGCAACGATTCCGTGTTTATCAAAGGCTGTTCCTTCAGCGCTGATCCCTCCTACAAATACCAAGTAAGCGTACAGGACTCAAACAAGGTGGATGTTTTCTTTGTCCCATCAATTGATGAAAAATACAAAGTTGACTCAGACAAGTCATTTGGTTATTATTCCGACATAAATTGTATTGGCTTGGATAAGTCACGTAAATCAGGGGTGTGCACTATTGCAAATTCTGGCGGGATGCTGATAATAAATCCAAATGATCATGCTGTGACAACAAAAATACATCTTGAAGAACAATAACATAAATTCCCATTTTTGGAATTGATATTTTTTCACAATTCTGTGATTATGTATCTAAAATTGAATTATTTAGGTACATGCAAGGTTAATATTATTTGAAATTTATCGTATATTGTAATCTATGGCATCAAGAATCACAATAATGTTAGACGACGAATTGGTAAAGAAATTACGTGTCAAACAGTCAAAACTCATTCAAGAATCCAACAAGGCAATTAGTTTTTCATATGTCGTAAATGAAACTCTAAAATCCACTCTAAAAGGCACAAAATAGGATTTTACATTCGTATTTCTTTTACTTTCTGAATTCCTTTTCGCTGACAAATCATCCATCGACATTAAATACAAATTTTGAAAGTATGGTCTACCAAGCAACAACAGTGGGCATTAATTGTGTTTTTAAATACAATTAATGCCTACCATTCTATCTTCTCTGGGACTCGTTTACTTGTCAAGGGTTGTCTTGGTAGGTGACCTCTTTTTTGCTATCCTTTTCTTGTCACGACACCTTCCGCACAAATAATTTCTTTTAAAATATGCCACTTCTTTGATAAACGATGTAGTTCCATAGTATTTTTCAGACGTCTGCATTCTGCCTGGGACCTTGGCTTTGCAATTTGAACATATGATTTCTAAAGTGAATTTTTTTCGTTTCTCATCTTTGTCGACGTTGCCTATTATCATGGTGTTGCGTAATCCTTTTTCATATAAGCAGTTTTTTGGGTTCTAGGTAATTGGCCCTGTAGAAACCATCTAGAATTACCAAATTATTCCTAGTAATCCTGTAGCAATTGTACGCAATCATTCTATACATCACCTCTCTGTTCTGCGTAATGATACATCTGGACATTACGTACTCACCTAGCATTCTTTTTATGACAGAAAGATGGTCTCTGTCTTGCTTCTCTGGTGGTATGATGCCCAGTCAAAATGTCGCTTCATGTTCTTTCTGTGGAATCCCTTTGTCTTCCACACCTGCAAATTCTCATATTTTGGCCGTATGACGGTTTTTTGTACACCAAGGTTTTCTGTTGCAACATGATTGTTCTCTGAATCATATCCACGGTCTGCAACAACTACTCTGATGGGAATCAG
>PFFZ01000084.1:6823-9935 GCA_002781805.1 Nitrosopumilales archaeon CG15_BIG_FIL_POST_REV_8_21_14_020_37_12 | reverse complement strand
TCAATAATCTCAGACACGCAAGTAAGTGTGGGGGACACATGTCTAATACAGATTCCAGATCAAAAAATTCTTGAAGTGATAAAGTTACAGGCAGGCTGCAAGGCGTTGGTAACAAGAGGTATTAACGCAGGACAAGTAGGCAAGGTAGAGTCAATTGAGGGAGGAACGTTCATCCTTCCAAAAAGAGCTGTCCTGGCCTTAGGAGACAGAAAAATTGAGATTCCCGAAGACATCATCATGGCAATTGGAAAAGAGGAGCCAATAATTCAGATAAAGTGATCATATGTCGCAAGTAACAGAATCCCCAATGAAAAAAATCTCATTAGAGAAAGTTGTTCTCAATATGGGAGTAGGACGTTCAGGAGATGCCATTGAAATTGCAAAGAGAGCACTAGACCATATTTCAGGCAAAAAATCATGTCCACGAGAGGCCAAAGAAACTCAGAGAGACTGGGGCGTGAGAAAGGGAGAGCCAATAGGAGTATCAGTTACAGTAAGAGGAAAAGAGGCAAAAGAACTGCTAAAAAGATTGTTTGAATCAAAAGGAAATCAAATTAGAGGTAAGGCGTTTGACAGTTTTGGAAATTATTCTTTTGGGATTAAAGAACACATAGACATTCCGGGAGTAAAATATGATCCTCAAATAGGAATTCTGGGTCTTGGGATTTCAGTAACATTGACCAGACCAGGTTACAACATTAGAAAAAGAAGCAAACACAAAGCAAGTGTTGGAAAAAAGCACATAATTACAAATCAAGAAGCAAAGGATTATCTAACAAAGGAATTTGGAGTGACAGTAGTATAATGGCAAAAGACAGATCATACGAGTTTACAGGAAGAAAGAAGCACGACTTTGGGAGAGGTTCAAGATGGTGCAAGAGATGTGGAGACTATACAGCAGTCATCCAAAAATACGATTTAATGATATGCAGAAGATGTTTTAGAGAAGTAGCAACATCATTAGGATTTAGGAAAAATCGGTGAAGAAGATGCCAGCAACAAATGTTTTAGCAAATCTATTCAACACACTATACAACAACGAAGCTAGAAGAAAGGGCGAATGCATCATCCTACCAACATCAAAACTAGGAATTGAAGTGTTAAAGACGCTGCAAAAAGACGGGTATATCGGAGAGTTTGAGCACATAGATGACAAGAGAGGCGGTAAATTCAAAATAAAATTATTAGCAAAAATTACAAAATGCGGGGCAATTTCACCACGATTCAAAGTAAAAAATGATCAATACACAAATTGGGAACAGCAGTTTTTGCCAGCATACAATAGAGGTATGTTGCTAGTCACAACAAACCAAGGAGTAATGTCTCACCATGAGGCAGTAAACAAAGGATTGGGAGGGTTTTTGATAGGATATGTCTACTGATCAACTCGAAAAATTTGAAGAGATAATTGATATCCCAAAAGGAGTCACAGTCACTAGAAAGACACACATGTTGCAGTTCCAGGGACCACTGGGGAAAACTCACAAGAGTTTTAGAAACATCCCAGTTGAGATTGAAATCAAAGAGGGAGAAATACGCCTAACAGTCAAAGGCAGGAGAAAAAGAGATTATTCAATTTTACATGCTGCACGATCAGTCATCAGAAACATTTGTGAAGGGTTAATCACAGGATATACAATTAAAATGAAAGTTGTTTTTGCACACTTTCCAATCACAGTAAAAATTGATGGTAAGAAAATACTAATCGAGAACTTCCAAGGGGAAAGATCAGCCAGGGTTACAAAAATTGTTGGAAATACAAAGGTGATTCCAAAAGGCGAAGACGTAATACTCACTGGGGAGGTCTGGACAGACATAACACAGACTGCCGCAAATATTGAGCTAAACACCAAGGTAAAAGACAAGGATCACAGGGTCTTTTTGGATGGCATCTATGCATATGAAAAGAAAAAAGGCATCGACAAATAGAATTTGAGAAATTTTACCGATGACACTTGATCCAGAATTTGCAAAACAAACAACAGACCTCATAATACAGACATTAGATCTATACAAATCAGCAGGAGCTTCACCAAGAGTTGGGCAGTTGTGGAATTGTCAAAACGTAGGAGATTTTTTGTGTGGTTTTTTTGTTGGAGAGATGGTGGGTTCTGCACTTAGTGCATTTCAAGTGGTTCATCAAAGAGAACCAACAGCTGAAGAGCATCTAGAAATCATAGAGTTGGTGGAGAGTCATGCCAATGAGATCAAAGAGTTCTTTGTAAGATTCAACTGAAGCACCACATTTCCAGTCCAAAACAGATAGTCGCAAGGATTAAATCACTTTCACCTAGGATCAATTTTGTTGCCGCCCTAGCTCAGCGTGGTAGAGCATCCGACTGTTAATCGGACGGTCGTCAGTTCAAGTCTGATGGGCGGCGCCTTTTATTTCAAATTTCGAGTTTTGAAACAGTGGTTTTTCATCAGGTGAACAACATAGCAAAAACAGCAGTATTTCTAAATTCGAATTTAGAAATATTGATCGGTTGCAACAATTTAGTATACTCTATTAGACTAGATAGATCTAATAGATGATCGCAGATATCCAATAATGCAGGAAGGTTACATTGGTCAGAACTAGAAGGGCCAACAGATATTGTGTTGATTGCGGGGCAAGATTGGTGTATTACCCAAGGCTATCAAACCCAAAAGCACCCAATGAACACAGAGTACTAGTTTATGCATGCCCAGACTGTACGGACGATTTTGAAAAACCAAAGATGTTTTCCATAAGACGCAACCAAGTTGACGATCCATTAGAAACAGTAGAAATAGAGATAACCCAGCTGCAGAAAAAGATTTCCGAAAAATAAGGAATTTATTGATTAGTTGGAAATTATATGCCATGTATCCTGAAAAGACCAGAAGTAACACATGGTATCTTTTACCCATATTTTTAGGACTTATTGGTGGGGTTATTGCTTATTTTGTATTACGAAATGATGATCCAAAAAAGGCCAAAAACTGTCTTTATCTTGGAATTATTTTAGCGATTATTGGCATATTCTTTAACATCTTGATTGCCACACAGATTCCTGAAATCGAAGAAGGGTTCAACGTACACATTTAATCACGCACACAAAACCCAAATGCAAGACAGGCACGAATTAAA